>JANTHT010000056.1 GCA_024762235.1 Sulfurospirillum sp. | reverse complement strand
ATCCCTTCGATACAACTCTCCAGCGCCCTGACTGTCGCCTGCAGATGTGCATGTCCGCAAATGCCGCAGACGCGCGGATTGATCACCAGCGCATCTTCGGCCGCTCTGCCGCGCAATATCTCTTCGATCCCTCTTTGTGAAGTGAAGAGGATATCGACAAAATCGACTTTGCGTTCTTCTCCGAAGTGGAACTTCAGCGTCGCTTCGCCTTCGATCTTTTCAATCAGTTGTTCGACTATGATCTTTCTAGGCATCGAAGAGTCTCTTCTCAAGACGCGCTATCTTAAAGGCTTTCGTGACACCCGACAAAGTAAGGTAGGCGCGTCTGGGGACATCGAAGGGGAGATACTGGGGGATGCCCATGTTCTTTTTGGTGCTGTAGAAGTTTCGGCGTGGGAAAGCGGGTTCGGTACAGCCATGACAGGGCTCTCCCGATCTTGTTTTGGAGTTGACCCCGTTCCAGAGGATCTTGTTACAGCTGCCGTGTGTATAGGGCCCCTGACAGCCGTGGTCGTAGAACATGCAACCCTCTTTTTCTCCGAAACGGTGGTTGTCCACTTTGTACTCAAAATATTCGTTGCGTGTGCAGCCGTTGTGTATATTCCAGGCAAAAAAAGCTTTCGGGCGGCGGTAGTCGTCGAGGCTGATCTGCATCTCTTCACGGATCATATAGAGTGTCTCCACGAGGAGATCCGGATGCACCGGGCATCCGGAGACGCTGATCACTTTTTTTTCAAAGGCTTCAAAGCGTGTGACTCTCTTATCCTCGCAAAAGAGAAAACCGCTGCTTTGCGGGTAGGGGCTCTCTTTGAATATACCGCCGAACGTTGCACATGTTCCCGCGGTGACAATCGCAGAGACTTTCGGTGCATAGCGCTTGATCACTTCGATGAGCGGATAACCCGCCCTCTCAAAATCTTCTGCGATCGCCCCCTCTATGATCAGTATATCGGTTTCGATATAGCGGGAGCAGACCTCTTCAAGCGTGTAGTCACTCTCAACCGCCGGATGATGCACGAAGGTAAAATCTTCCAGAAAACGTTCCATCAGCGTGTAGTTGAGAAAAGCGTGGGTGTTGCCGTTACAGGTGAGTCCCTGAAGCCAGAGGATTTTAGTTTTCATCGCTTTTGAGTGCGCGATAGATGTTGCGTGAAATGTCATCTATATACGCTTCCAGAGGTTTTGGGAGGATCTCTTCTCCAAAGAGAAAGACCATACCTCCAAGATACCCCATGAAGAGTCCGAATGCCGAGAAGAAGTCCTGATCGCGCAACTCTCCCTTGCGTACCCCGTCTTCAAAAAAGATCATGATCTCAGTCACGAAGTCACTGACACATATCATCCCCTCGCAGCCATTTTGAAAGATTTCACGGTTGGAGAGATAGATCCGCAGAAAATATTCAATCATCTCGGGTTTTTCTGCTGCTGTGTGAAAGTAGACACTCACTATTTTGTGGATTTTCTCCTCGGAAGAGATATCTTCTTCATTGATGCCGCGCAATCTTTCACTGAGGTAGGCGGAGATATATTTGATGATCTCTTTGGCAAGTGCCTCTTTGGATTTGAAATAGTTGTAGAGATTTCCGACGCTCATACCGATCGATTTCGCGATATCGGGTATGGTGGTCGTATAGAAGCCCTCTCTCGAAAAGAGTATGAGCGCATGGTGCATGATGGCCTTTTTCCTCTCTTCTTTGCTCACTCTTGCCATGACTTTTCCATCCTTATTTGGTGGGGGAGAGTATAGCATATCTCTGCTGCAGAGTGTGCAAAATTTATAGCATCATGCAGTTGAGGAGTCGTCGCACCCCGGTGATGGGACGTGGCGCCGGAGCAGCCATCCGAAACACTTCGGATGGCTGCATACGAATGAACCCTATTCGTGGTGGTCGTCGTGCGCTTTTTCTTTGGGTGTCTCTTTGGAAGCCGGTGCTTTTTGCGGTGCGTAATCTTCAGTCTCGAGACCCGCTTTACAGTCGGCATAGTTTTGGTTACAGCTCGCGACACATGTTTTGTCACTGCCGTATTTGACGGAGCAGTCTCCCATACAGCGGTTGTATTTGTAGTCGCATTTTGCATCGCCTCCACCATGTGCGGAAGCGAAGAGTGCGGTGGTTCCCAGAAGTGCTGCTGTCAGTAAAATCTTTTTCATGTTCATCCTTTCTGTATTATAATCAATAATGATAGCTAAAAATGCGTTTAATTGCTCTTAGGACTCTGGTCGATCGCTTTTTTTATGCCCTGCAACAACTCTTTGAAGACCCCTTCGATCTCTTTCCTGTCGCCGAGGAAGTTTTTGATACTCTGCGCAAAAGCGGTCGGGAGATTTTGCGCATATGCTTTTCCTGCGGCGAGATAGAGCGCTTTTTTGGTTTCGAAGGTATCGACTTTCCATCCATTTTCGGTTTTTCGGAGTTTTGTGTCGAAGGGCACTTTTGCCTCCGCATCACTGCCGGGTGTGAAATCTTTGAGATAGAGGGTTGTGGGTACGTCCGCTTCCTCCCCGTGGATCTTCGGTTCACCGTAGGCGATACGGTCGATATTTATCTTCGAGTGAATTTTGACATCATCCGGATCATTTTTGAGCGAGAGTGCACTCGCTTTTTTGAGATCATGCTCTTTTTGTGCCATCCAGAAGTCGTAAGTGACGCCGGTCGGATCTTTCTGTTTGGCTGCACATCCTACGAACAGTATGAGCGCAGCGAAAAAAAGAAAATATTTTGACATAGATACTCCTGTCGATGAACTGGGTGCATCATAGCATCTTTTCGGGCAGGGAGTTCTAAAATGTGCAGATTACTTTTTCGGATCTATCTCCTGCAGGAGTTTGTCGTAGACTTCGCTGGTAGTTTCGAAGTCATCTTTTTTCTTTGCACTGACGCGGTTGATCTCGGTTTTCATGATCTTCGTCAGTTCATTGATACGCCGCTGTACCTCTCTTTTGCAACCGGTTTTATTCTGTTCGAGGCAGATCTCGATCATCTTGATCAGTTGCGGCAGCAGCGATGCGGTCATCTTGGTGTAGAGGTCCGTATAGGCGCGCTTTTCGATGAATCGCACAAATGTCTTCTGCTGATCCTGGCTCAGATCCCAGAGCTCCTGGATGCGCGCGACCTGATTGTTGATGGTCTCATGCTTGCGTTCCTTTTCCACCGCACGTTTTTTGGTGATCTTTTCGAAAACCTTATGCTCTTTGTTCTTTTTGAGTGTAAGGCGGTTTCTCTTTTCGTTCTTTTTTTTGCGAAAGTGCAGAGAGACGACGACAGTCAGATAGATGAAGAGCAGCAGTGCGATGGAGAGTGCGACGACACCATCCATGAAGGGGAGGAAGAGGGCGGCGGTAAAGATACCCGCCAGGAAGTAGTTGAGTCTCGTATCGACACGCACTACCTATATGCCTCCGCGATCCCGCTTGCTCTTGTTCCCCTTTTCGTAGACGAAGGCGTTAAGGGCGCTGATATAGGCTCTGGCGCTTGCGATCATCGTGTCGATGCTGAGGCCATGTCCTGTAAAGGCGGGAAGTTCGGAATCGAAGTTGACTTTGACGGTTACCCTGGCGAGCGCATCTTTGCCCTGTGTGACGGCAGTGACCTTGTAGTCTTTCAACTCACCCGGGATTTGTGAAATTCTGTCGATCGTCTTGAAGATCGCATCCATCGTACCGTTTCCGATGCCGGCATCGGTAATCGCTTCCTCTTTATGCATGATCGTGACCGCAGCACTGGGAATTCCGGTCATACAGTCGTTGATCTGCAGGTTTTTGAGCTCGAAGGTTTTGGGCACCTGGACGATCTCATCGGTGATGATCGCACGCAGATCGTCGTCGAAGATCTCCTTTTTCTTGTCTGCAAGCAGCTTGAAGCGGGCAAACGACTGGTTGAGCTCCTCATCGCTGAGTTTGTATCCGAGGGATTCGATCTTCTCTTTGAAGGCGTGACGCCCGGAGAGTTTGCCCAGCACGATCGTGTCGGCATTGTCGAGGCCGATATCTTCGGGATGCATGATTTCGTAAGTCTCCTGGTGTTTGAGCACACCATCCTGGTGGATACCGCTTTCGTGTGCGAAGGCGTTCTTACCGACGATCGCTTTGTTGGGCTGCGGTGCGATACCTGTGATGCTGGCAACCAGACGACTGGCAGGATAGATCTCCCGGGTGTTGATGTTGGTATCGACCCCGCCGAAGAAGTCGTTGCGGGTCTTGAGTGCCATGACGATCTCTTCCATCGCGGCATTTCCCGCGCGTTCTCCCAGCCCGTTGATGGTGCATTCTACCTGCCGTGCGCCGTTTTTGACCGAAGCGAGAGAGTTGGCAGTGGCGAGTCCGAGGTCGTTGTGGCAGTGGACCGAGATGATGGCGCGGTCTCCGACAAAGTCACAGAGTTCTCTGATCATCGCACCCATTTCGTCGGGCATGCGGTAACCGACAGTATCGGGGATGTTGAGCGTCGTTGCACCTGCGGCGATAACGGCATCGAGTATCTCTTTGAGAAATGACATTTCACTGCGTCCGGCATCTTCGCAGCTAAACTCCACATCGGGTGTGAAGGTTTTGGCGTAAGCGACCGCTTCGACCGCCTTTTTGATCACCTGATCGGGGCTCATCTGCAGTTTGTATTGCATGTGGATCGGGCTGGTGGCGATGAAAGTGTGAATTCGTTTGCGCTTCGCATGCAGTATCGCATCGCCGGCCGCCTTGATATCTCTGCTGAGTGCCCTGGCGAGGGAGCAGACAGTGGAGTGTTCGATCTCTTTGGCGATGTTGCTGATCGCTTCGAAATCTCCCGGACTTGCGGCTGCAAATCCCGCTTCGATAACATCGACACGCAGCTTTTCGAGTTGCATGGCGATCTGGATCTTCTCTTCCATATTCATCGATGCACCGGGGCTCTGCTCCCCGTCACGCAGCGTGGTGTCAAATATTTTAACGATATCCTTGCTCATAAGTTGCTCTTTGGTTTTTTGGTGATTATGATATATTTGTGATTAAAAAGGGGTTAAGGGTTGTCATAGCGACAGGTCATAAAGCCGGCAGGCTACAGCTGCAGCGTAGCCAACCGGACCAAAACGGCAAAAACAGGGCGTTGCAGCACGCCCTGTCTCTGCATCTTCAGGACTCTCTGTTTGCGTCGTCCTCTTTTTTCTCTTCGGTCCCCTCTCCCTTTTTCTTCTTCTCCTCTTTGTCGATCGCTTCGTTGATGTCGTCGTTGGCCTCTTCATGTTTGGTCAGCAGACTCGGTAAACCATGCTCCTCTTCGTAGGTTCGGATGATCTCGACAACTGTTTTGCCTTCGATCGTCTCCGTTTCAAAGAGCTTTTCAACCATCTTTTCGATCGCACCGTTGTAATCTTTGAGGCGCTGTACAACATGCTTGTAGCGTTCGTCGAGAAAGTTTTTGACAAACTCATCCACTTTCTCAGCCGTTTTGGAACTGTACTCTTTGGTCGTGCCGCCCTGCAGGAAGGTATTGCGCTGTTTCTCCAGTACCATCAGACCCGCGACGTCACTCATGCCGTAGATACCCACCATCGCCTTGACGATGTCGGTGGCACGTTCGAGGTCGTTACCCGCACCTGTAGAGATCTCTTTGATGAAAACCTCTTCCGCTGCACGTCCACCGAGCAGGACATCCACTTCGGCCACGAGTTCATGTTTTTGCATGAGGTATTTGTTCTCTTCGGGGGTGTTGAGGGTATAGCCCAGTGCCGCCAGACCGCGCGGTACAATAGAGACTTTGGAGACCTTCTTCGCCCCTTCAGTTGTTTCGGCGATCAGCGCGTGGCCGCTCTCATGATAGGCGACGATCTTCTTCTCTCTGGGGTTGATACGGCGGGACTTCTTCTCAAGTCCGGCGATCGCGCGTTCGACCGCTTCGAAGAAATCTTTCTGTTCCACGTGGGTTTTGTTCTTACGTCCCGCGAGCAGTGCCGCTTCGTTGACGATATTTGCCAGATCGGCACCCGCCAGACCCGCTGTCATACGGGCGATCTCTTCGAGGTCGACATCGTCGGCCATCTTGATCTTTTCGACGTGGACTTTGAGGATCTGTACACGTCCCTTGAAGTCCGGCTTGTCGACGAGTACCTGTCGGTCGAAACGGCCCGGACGCAGCAGTGCGGGGTCGAGGACCTCCGGTCTGTTGGTCGCAGCCAGGACGATGACCGGCGACTGGTCGGAGCTGAAACCATCCATCTCCGCGAGGAGTTGGTTGAGTGTCTGTTCACGCTCGTCGTTACCGCCCATCATGCCGCTTGCGGCACGGCTCTTACCGATGGCGTCGATTTCGTCGATGAAGATGATCGAAGGCGCCTCTTTTTTCGCGTTTTCGAAGAGGTCCCTGACACGGCTCGCACCGACACCGACGAACATCTCGATGAAGCTCGAACCCGAAACCGAGAAGAAGGGGACATCTGCTTCACCCGCGACCGCTTTGGCGAGAAGCGTCTTACCGGTACCCGGAGGGCCTACAAGCAGCACACCTTTGGGGATCTGTGCACCGAGATTCATGTAGCGTTCGGGATACTTGAGGAAGTCGACGATCTCCTTGACCTCTTCCTTCGCCTCTTCGACACCTGCGACATCATCGAACTTCACTTTCGGTTTTTCGGAGTTGACCAGCTTTTTGCTGCTGCCCATACCGAGTATGCCGCCGCCCATGTTTTTCTGCATACGGCTTGTCAGCAGTATCCAGATACCGAAAAAGATGAAGATCGGGATGACCCACGAGAAGAGAATCTCTGTCAGCCAGTTGCTCTCGCTGTAACCGCCGTAGGGGATCTTTTTCTGGTCAAGCAGGGGGACAAGCGAGTTGTCATTGGGGACCTTTTTGACATAGTAGACCGTACGCATACCGTTGTTTTCGGATACCGCCTTGATCGTCGTCTGGCCTATGGCGACATAGTTCACTTTACCTTCATTGATCAGTTGCTTGAGCTCATAGTAGTTGATGTTGCGTGTGGCTGCCTGTGCAAAACCGGCCTGGCCCTGATCTGTACCCATGCCATCTGTCGGTTCGACCATCGTTTTGAAAAGCAGGATGATCAATACGGAAAAAATGGCAAAAATGACCAGTGGATTCTGGTTGAAAAAATTGTTGTTTTTGTCATTTCTGTTCTCTTGAGACATTTAGTTCCTTTTGAGTATGAGTGTATACCACTCTTTGTTTTGGATTTTCTCTACTGTTGCAAACTCTTTGTATCTCTCTTCGACTTTGTCAACATATTTGTCAATTATACCGGAGAGAATTAAAATTCCCCCCTCTTTGACGCGTGCCTTGAGCGCTTTGTCGATCATGAGCAGCACATCGGCGATGATATTGGCTGTTACGACGTCATAATGCCGTGTGGTGTTGTGTGCGGAGCCGATCCAGCTCTCCCGAAAGTCGACACTGTTGAGTGTGAAGTTTTCCTGTGCGCTTTCCACTGCGACTTCGTCCGTGTCGCAGATATCGACTACGGCACCTTTTTTGGCCGCGGCGATAGAGAGTATGCCGCTGCCGCATCCGACATCGAGTACTCTATCATATTTGTTGACATATTGGTTAATCGCCTGTAAACAGGAGAAGGTGGTCTCATGATGGCCCGATCCGAAGGCGAGGGCAGGGTTGATGATGATATCGATTTTCCCCTCTGCAGGGTTCTCCCACTGCGGTCTGACGTAAAAGTCGCCCACTGCGATCGGTTGTATGGAGGATTTGTATTTGTCGATCCAGTCTTCGTTCTTTTCCCGCGTTCCTTCAGTTTTCACGTCGATTCCGAGTTTTTGTCCGAGTCGTTGCATCGCCCATGCGACGTCTTCCAGGGATTCTGCATGACGTACGATGAAAGCGCCATCTCTCTCTTCGATGGCGTCTTGCATGATTTCAAGAAGGGTTTCGCCGAAAAGATCGGCGTGAGAGGAGGGGGTGACAGTAAGTTGATAATAGTATTCGTTCATTCTTCACTTTGCATGTTACAGGACTGCCTCGAGTTTTTCTTTGAGTACCTGAGGTGTAAAAGGTTTTACTATATAATTGTTTACACCGGCTTTAAGTGCTGTAATTACTTCCGCTTTTCCGCCTTCGGTTGTGACCATGATGATCGGCAGTTCGGAGTATTTCTCTTCCCCGCGTACTTTCTGTACCAGTTCCAGTCCGTTCATCTCCGGCATGTTCCAGTCGGTGACAAGTACGTCGATATCGCTGCTTTGCTGCATGACATCCCAGGCCTGTGCGCCGTCTTCGGCTTCGAGAATCTCTTTGTGCCCCAGTCTCGCCAGTGTATTTTTTATAATTCTTCTCATGGTTGAACTGTCATCTACTACCAAAAACTTCATCTTTTTCCTTTAAACGTTATTATACTTACTGTTGTGCTATCTTAAACGCCTCCTCAAGGTCGAGGGTGCCTTCATAAAAGGCTTTTCCGACGATAACACCTGCTATCTCGCCCGTCTCTCTGAGGGCTTTGATATCGTTTATGTCCCGCACGCCACCGCTTGCGATCGTGTCGATACCGCTTGCATGGGCGATATCGAGCGTAAAGTCGACGTTGACACCGCTGAGTGTGCCATCTTTGCCGACATCGGTACAGATGATCGCTTCGACACCCGCATCGGCAAATTCACGTGCCAGATCGGTCGCTTTCATCGTCGACTTTTCCGCCCATCCTTCGACTGCGACGTAACCGTCAATGGCGTCGATACCGACTGCGATGCGATAGCGCTGTGCGACATCTTTGACAAAATCGGCATTTCTCAAAGCGACTGAACCCAGTATCAGGCGGTCGATACCGAGGTCGATATAGCGCCTGATGGTCTCTTCATCACGGATGCCGCCACCAAGCTCTATCTCTATATCGCACATTTGCCGGATTTTTTTAATCTGTTCGAGATTTTTCGGTTCGCCGGCGAAAGCGCCGTTGAGATCCACCAGATGCAACCAGCGCGATCCCATCTCTTCGAAACGTTTTGCGAGTTCCCACGGTTCGTCACTGTAGATCTTCGCACTCTCCATCAGCCCTTTGGTCAGGCGTACCGCCTTGCCGTCTTTGAGGTCGATTGCGGGTAAGATATCCATGGTTACACTTCCAGAAAGTTTTTAAGTATGTGGAGTCCGTTTTTATGGGACTTTTCAGGGTGGGGCTGCAGGCCGAAGATGTTGCCACGCCGGATGGCGGAGGGAAAGGTGTAACCGTAGAGTGTTTCCCCCATCACAAACTGCGGTTCGCAGACGGCATGATAGCTGTGGACAAAATAGAGATAAAAGGCATCCGGAAGCCCTTTGAAGAGCGGTGTATCGGCTTTGACAAAAAGTTCGTTCCATCCCATGTGGGGTACTTTGAGCGGTTTGGGAAACTTCGAAGTGTCAAATCTGACGACTTCACCGGGAATGAGCCCCAGCCCTTCGTGCCTGCCAAACTCTTCGGAACTCTCCAGCAGCAGCTGCATGCCCAGACAGATGCCGAGCATCGGTTTGCCGCTTTGGGCGAAGTTTGCGATTGCTTCATCCATACCGCTTTTTCTGAGGTGATCCATCGCATCGCCGAAGGCACCGACACCCGGAAGTACGATTCTGTCAAACGCTTTCAGACGCTCCGGATCCCGAACCACTGTAGCGGGTGCTCCGATTTTGTCGAAAGCGTTGCGGACACTGGCAAGGTTGCCCATGTTGTAATCAATAATTGCTGTCATATCTGCGTATCTCCATTTTTATTCCCTCTGTAAATATATCGGTATAGGATTTTTGTTGCGGTAGTCTCTTGCGCATGCCGTCGAGACATGTGAGGTAATCTTCACGAATCAGATTTCCTTTCAGAAGTTCGTACTTGAGATAGAGCCAGTAGGTGTTGAGGACATCGCTCTCACAATACTCTTTGATCTCGTCGAGCTTTCCTTCATAGTAGAGTCTGTGCACCTGGTCGCCGCTGACATCAAACTTCCCGGGGATCCCGGCCATCGTACAGAGGAGGTCCAGTTTGAGTCCGCGTACTGCGCCGAATTCGCTGATATGGTCCATCAGATCGACATGAAAGCGATCACTGAAGCGGTAGCGGTAGTTGTCCCATTTGCTCTTGCCCAGCAACTGATTCTCCTTGTCGTAGAAGGCGGGGCAGGAGAGGTTGTACTTCATCGCGCGGATCATGAGCATCGGCATGTCGAAGTTGCGGCCGTTGAAGCTGACCAGCTTGGGATTGTGTTTGTCGATGAATTGCAGGAAATTTGCGATCATCTCCTCTTCACTTTTTCCGTCGATGGAACTCACTTTTTCAAATTTTCCGAAATCGTCACTGATGACGGCCGATATCGCGACAACGCGGTGCATGGGAAGGGGAAGGAAAGCACTGCCACTCTTCTCCTCCTGTAGTCTGAACGCTTCTTCCGTGACAGCGGAGTCGTCACCTTCGAGTGCGAACTGTTTGCGTATGAGATCGGTATCGGGGATCGTTTCGCAGTCAAATATACAGATCAAATATTCCCTTTTTTGGTGAAATTATAGCGAAATAGGGTAAAGGTAGGGACAGCAGGCACCGGACGGGGCGCTACCTGCTGTCAAACGAGCTTACACTTTTTTCTGAATATCGGGATTGGAGTGATCTTCTCTGTGTTGCTGGCCGGCAGAGAGGATTTTTGCCTGACCGACCCAGTTTTCGCGTTCGACTCTCCCTTTGAAGTTGAGATACTGTTCGATCCATTTGATATTCTCTTTTGTCCATCGGGCGATCTGGTCGAAATGAAAAATACCGAGTTCATGCAACAGATCTTCGATCTTGAGTCCGATCCCGCTGATCTCCTTCAGATCGTCGGGGATGCCGTTTCTGGGGGCGGATAGCAGCGGCGGACGTTCTCCCTCGAAATGCTCCGTATGCGCATGCAGGGTTGCCTGAACGGCAGGTTCCGCATGACTTGCTGTGCCGGCGGGGTGAGGCCGGGGTGCATCTGCTTCCTCGCTCCCGAAAGAGGAAGAGGGTTCGGGCGTTTCGCGCTGTTGAGGCCGGGGAAGGGTATCGCTGCTTTCGGGGCATTTGCCGACTCTTCCGATCAGATAACCGATGATCGCA
>JANTHT010000055.1 GCA_024762235.1 Sulfurospirillum sp. | reverse complement strand
AAAGTAAAACGGTTCATCAGCGGCATGCTGTTTGCATCGACAATGCTCTATGCGAAGGATGCTACACGCATGGAGCATAACAGCAGTCTGGAACGAGCGGCATCCGAAAAAGTTGCTGTCACAGGGAATTACAGCCTGCAGATCGCTCCTTTGCCGGAGAGCGTCACTGCCTACGATACGATCACACTGACATATACCCTTCAGGGAGTGGGTGCAGGACCTTATCCCGAATCAGTGATTCCCAACGATGGCAAACGCCATTTCGTGCTTCAAAAAGAGTCTCTTGACAAAGGAGATTTTCATAAACGGATCTACCGATATCTGATCGTGGCGGAAAAGGGTCTTGAGATTCCCGCAGTAAAACTGAAAGCGTATGATCCGCAGCATAAGAGGCATTACCAACTCTATGCTCCCGCCAAAAAGGTTGCGGTGCATTTTGTGCCACAGGAGCGGCGCATCGACACTGCAAACAGTCTGCCGGTGACGGCTTTGCCTGAGCAATGGCATCGATGGGTCGGTTATTTGGCTTTTTTCGTGGCAGGATACTTCACGCTGATACTGATACAGCGTACGATGCGTAAAGAGCGAAAGCGTGGGCAACGATCCGATTTTATCGAAACGATTGCCCGGAGTGATGCGCCTGCACAGATTCTTAAAAGCATCATCGCATACGACAGTGCAAAATTTGCCGATGAGATAGCGCAGCTGGAAGAGATGCTTTACGGGCGCGGGGATCAGGATATGGAAAGTATCAAAAAAGAGATTATCAGAAAGGGAAAAGATGCGGCATGATCTGATCGAAAAGATGTTGCGGCGTGTGCGTAAAGAGCTGGATTATATCCACAGCGGCATGATGGTGACCAGACGCAAGGGAGAGGGAATCGATTTCGCGGAACTGGTGCCCTATCTGCCGGGGATGAATGCCCGAAACATCTACTGGAATTCGCTTGCAAAGGGGGGATTGCTGCAGTCGAAAGCCTTTTTCGAAGAGAGAGAGGTAGAAGTCTGCATCACCCTCTTTCTCGAAGGATCGCTCCGTTTCGGAGAGCCGGTCGAAAAGTTCGATAAACTGCTTGAGTGTGCCGCCTGGATAGCGTACAGTGCGCAGCGAAGCGGCAATCTCTGCAGTGGTTACACTTTCTGGAAAGATAGCTCACTCACGATGCCGCCCTCCAAAAATCCCGCTTCCGTCGAACGTTTCATCATGCGAAGCGGTGATATCGATCCTCTCTATACCGCTCTGGATATGGCAAAGGCACTCAAAGAACTCGAAAAGTTTCTGAGAAGGCGCTCCCTCCTGTTTGTGGCGGGTGATTTTCTGCAGATACCGGATCTCTCCCGTCTGGCATCCCTACACGCTGTCGTCGCAGTGATCATCCGTGACAGATACGAAGCGTCGCCTGAAGCGCTCGGAGAGTCGCTGCTGATCGACCCGGTCAGCGGGGAGGAGGCGGAACTTCTCTTCGATACCGAAACTGCTGCGGCCTATGGGAGAAAATACCGCGAGCACGATGCAAAACTACACGCACTTTTACGACGAAACCGTATTCCTTTCATCTATCTCTACACCGATGAAAAGGTGGCTTCCAAACACTTTTGAGCCTCAGTGCGCGGGCGGGATGACTAAGACTACTTTTACATAATCTGCTGTATAATAATTTTTAGCCTGAGTGGTACGATAAACCATAAACAGAGAGTCCGACACTGGTATTTGTATCTGGAGTTCGTACGCCTTCCGGTGTGTGGCGGCGCTTTGACGTTGCCCCTGAAGGAAGGGTCACTCCTAAATTGTTAGCTTTTTAGGGCTACATCATTGATGGGACGGCCACTCGGGCAACTTCTGAAGGTAGAACTACATGAATGTACTGATAATCGGAAGCGGCGGCAGAGAGTACTCCATCGGTCTCGCCCTTCACAAAGATCCCAAAGTTTCCAAAATCTATTTCGCCCCCGGAAACGGTATGAGCGATACTTTAGGCGAAAATGTTTCCATCACTGATTATGATGAACTGGCAGATTTCGCGGCAGAAAAACGCGTTGATCTGACGATCGTGGGTCCTGAAGCACCACTGGTTGATGGTGTCGTCGATATCTTCAAAGCGAAAGGTTTGACGATATTCGGCCCCTCCGCAGATGCCGCGAGACTCGAAGGTTCCAAAATCTTCATGAAAAATTTTCTCAAAAAGTATGGTGTGCCGACCGCACGTTATGTGGAGACGGAGGATTTTGCGGAAGCATCCGATTTTATCGATACGCTTCAGGCGCCGATCGTCGTCAAGGCGGATGGTCTCTGTGCCGGAAAGGGAGTGATTATCGCAGAGAGTCATGACGCAGCGAAAGAGGCTGCGCGTGACATGCTCAGCGGTGCCAGTTTCGGCGATGCCGGTAAAGCGATCATCGTCGAAGAGTATCTCGACGGTTATGAACTCTCTCTTTTCGCGATCTGCGATGGCAAAGATTACAAAGTACTGCCTGCCGCACAGGACCACAAGCGTCTGCTGGACGGAGATAAAGGACCAAATACCGGGGGTATGGGCGCCTATGCACCGACCCCTCTGATCGATGAAACGCTCTACGCGAAGATCAGGGAGCGGATCATCGAACCAACCCTCAGTGGGATGCAGGAAGAGGGGATGCCCTATGAGGGGGTACTCTTTATAGGGGTGATGGTCGTTGACGGTGCACCGAAAGTGCTGGAGTACAATGTCCGTTTCGGGGATCCGGAGTGCGAGATACTGATGCCGCTCATCGAAAGCAGTGTTTTCGACCTTTTTTACAAAGCGGCGACCAAATCGCTGGAGAGTCTCGATATACGGATCGCGGATAAGTATGCTGTCGGTGTCGTGATGGCGAGCAAACACTATCCCTACAAAAGTTCAGTGCCTGCCGAAATCATCGTCGATGAAGTGGTACTCGAAGAGCTCAGGGAGAAGGCGCACATCTCCTGGGCGGGAGTGACGAAAGAGGATGGCAAACTCTTCGCCACAGGCGGTCGTGTACTGGTCTGTGTCGGTATCGGTGCGTCGATCGCGGAAGCGCGGGATCTGGCCTATCTGATGACCGGTCAGGTACACTTCGCCGGTAAAAAATTTCGTAAAGATATTGCATATCAGGCACTTGCCGATGCATGACGATGAGACGCTGCTGAAAAATCTGGCACGCGAAGAGTTGCATCTCGCGTCGATCAACAAGCGCGCCATCGCAATGTTTATCGATGAGATCCTCGTGTCACTTCTCTTCTTTTTTATGATCAGCGACAAATTGTCAACCCTGGGTACACCCGAAGCGGTTGTCGCCTATACGCAGTCGCTGATGCTCTATGTATTGATCGTGAAGATTCTCTATCAGGCACTTTTTGTAGCTCTCTATGGTGCGACGCTCGGTAAAATGGCGATGAAGATCAAAGTGGTCGATCATGACTACTTCGACATACCATCCTGGCGTGCGAGTATCATTCGCTCAGTGATGCGCGTTGTCAGCGAAATACTCTTCTATTTCGGATTTATCGTCGCATTTTTTTCACCGCTGCGACGCACGTGGCATGACAAGTTCGCCAAAACCCTGGTGGTAGATGCGTAGGGTCGCGACGCTACTCTTTCTGTTACAGGCACTGCTTTTCAGTGCTACTGCAGACGAAACCGCTGTGGAAGGGACCCGAAAAGAGGTCCGAAAATATACGATGTACGCTTCCGTGATCGATACAGAGGGTCAAACGGTATATGCAAAGGGCAAGATCATCATCTACAACAAAGAGATGATGTTTTCCGCCGACGAAGCGACATACGATCAGAGCAGGGAGTTGCTGACGCTGACAGGAAATGTACTCTTTTTCTATCAGGGTAAACTGATCAACAGAGCAGATCGACTGACGGTCGATCTCGACAGGGAGCGTTTCCGGGCCTCTGATATCTTTCTGAAGGAGTTCACTTCCGATATCTGGATCAAAGCCGCTTCTCTGGAAGGTGATAATGACAACTTTATCATGCGTCATGCATCGCTGTCGAGCTGCTGCGTCGAAAATCCGGAGTGGCAGATACGTTTTTCCAAAGGCCATTTTCATAAAAACAGAGAGTATGTCTCGCTCTGGCATCCGAGATTTTATCTGGGAGGGATTCCGCTTCTCTATCTGCCCTGGATCGCTTTTCCGACCATTACGGAACGCAGAAGCGGCCTGCTGCGGCCTGTGATCGGTTTTGAAAACAGTGACAATCTGCTCTTTATACAACCGATTTTTATCGCACCTTCCAAATCATGGGATATCCAGTTAAATCCGCAGATACGACTCAACAGAGGCGAAGGCCTCTATACGACACTGCGCTTCGCCGACACCCCGTACTCCAGGGGAGAGGTGACACTCGGTGCATTTCACGAACACGAAGATTACGCGCAGCGTCACAATCTCAAAAACAGTGTGCATCGGGGTGCCTCGTTCTATTATCGCAATGAAGCGCTTTTCACGCGCTATATCAAAGAGAATCTCTATGACTACAAAGATGGCCTCTTTCTCGATGCCACCACATTGAACGATATAGACTATATCAATCTCAAAGATGATCGCAGAAACAGTGTCGACAAGCTGGTGACATCACGCCTCAACTACTATATCTCCGGTTACGGAGATTATATCGGCGCATATCTGCGCTATTTCATCGATACGGAGAAGCCTTCCAACGCCACAACACTGCAGACACTCCCTTCTCTGCAGTATCACAAATTTTCCCAGATACTGGGGTTGAAAAACTTCTACTACTCGATCGACTACAAATTCAAAAACTCCTATCGTGAAGAGGGACTCGGAGCGAGGCAGCATGAGTTTTCAATGCCTTTTGTCTTCACATTGCCCATGCTGGACCAGATGCTCAACTTTTCTATTAGTGAAAATCTCTACTATTCACGCGTAAACTATACGGACGGTAACGATTCGACACCCAACGCCACCTATTTCAGCAACTATCACCGATTCTCTCTCACCTCCGATCTGATGAAGCGCTATGGCGACACTTTGCACAATCTACAACTGGAGATGGCGGTTACCCTCCCCAGTGCGCATCACAAAAAGGGGTATTTCGCCGATTTTATCCCCTTCAATCTGCAGCGAAAAAGTTACTATCTCAAGGCGAACAACTATCTCTACGACCAAAACGGTGTCAATTTCCTCATCGACCGTTTTACCCAGTATTACTACACCAAAAAAGAGGATGAACGGTACAACGAAGCAGAAAACGAGATCATCTACCGCTACAGTGAAAATCTGACACTACGCAACGCATTGATCTACTCCTATGCATATCATAAGTTAAAAAAGATACAATCTGGAATCAATTACAGGGACGATTATAATAGTGTGCGCATCGATCACACCTATTATAATGCGCCCGATGAAACCAAAATAGACTATATCAGTGCAGATATGTCGCGCAGGCTGGATCGCCGATACCTGCTCAAAGGGGGTATCGACTACGATTTTGACAACAGTTTCACCAAAGAGTGGCGTCTGGGACTTCAGATGAAGAAAAAATGCTGGAGTTATGAAGTACGTTACAGGGAGAGTGTCACACCCTCCCTGACCAGCGGCGGTACCGAGTCTGTCAGAACACGCGGTATCTATCTACTGGTCACTTTCGCCCATATCGGCGGCGTGGCTTACAAGTATATCAAAGATGAGACAAACACACAACCCGCTACGGTTCCGTCCGCCGACACATTTCCTGTCAGCCGGCGAGCAGGGTTTCAGTGAGGAGTAACATATGCGTAACGAAGTCAAGGTAGGCCTTTTTCTCTTTATCGGCTTTGTATTGTTGATATTGCTCAGTACGCAGGTGGGGAGTTTTAAAAATATGACCAAAGAGGGGTATACGCTCAAAGCCCATCTGAAAAACGCCGCCGGGCTCAACGTCAACTCGAAAGTGAAAGCCAACGGACTCGATGTCGGTTTCATCAAAAAGCTCTCCATCGAAAGAGGGGGGATACTGGCGAAACTCTTTATCTACAGTCATATCAAAATACCCGAAGATTCTACCATCAAACCGGTACAGGAGTCGCTGCTCGGTGGAAAATATCTGGAGATCTCTCTGGGGAAATCGGATCGGTATCTCAAAGAGGGGGAATCGATCGCATCTGCACCGCAACTGCTGACGATTCAGGATGCAAGTGATGCGATGGCCAAAGCCGCGAATGAATTTAAAACCTTCATCACCGAGGCGAGAGAGGTGCTGACGCCGCAGACACGTGAAGAGTTGCGTCAAAGTTTTGCCAACCTGGAGAAGATAACAGCCAATCTCCGTAATCTCACTTCGATGGATCTTCTTAAGAATACGATCAAAAATTTTGATAAAATGGCGGTAAAGCTTTCGATCGTTGCTGAAAAATATGGCAAGTCGGCAGACACGATCAACACCAGACTGCCCCGTATCGTCGCAAATCTGGATCAGTTGATGCAGGATCTGAAAGTAGCCGCGGCCAGCATCAGGGGGCATCTGCCGCAACTGGCTGAGAAGTTTGACAGAATCGGTGAGGGGCTGAATGAGATTCTCGCCGAAAACCGTAAACCGCTCAACAACACCATCAACTCCGCTGATTCGTTTTTCAGTGCCGGAAACGATACTTTTCAAAAAGTGGAGAATCTGCTGGACACGATAGACAGAGTCAAACTCGAAGTGGCGATGCATGGTGAGTATATGGAAAATGACAACTATGCCAAAGGGTATCTCGATCTCAACTATATTCCCAGCGATACGAAGAGTTACCGTTTCAGTATCGGCGGTATGGATGACTACTCCAGAATGGACAGTGAAGGTCGGGTCATAGCCCCTCAGAAGCATGACGAATCGAAACTGCTTCTCAGTGCACAGATCGCCAAACGGCTGGACAATGTCGTATTGCGGACCGGTATCATCGAAAACAGCGTCGGTGCGGGTATCGACTATCTCATGCTCGACGACAGACTCGAAGCGAGTGCCGAACTCTTCGACTTCAATGCACGTAACGATGTTCGCGGTGACAATGCCCACGCCAAAGTGAGCGCGCGTTACAACATGCTCAAACATCTCGACCTTTACGGTGGTTTCGACAACTTTTTGAACGACAATGCCAAAAACGCTTTTATCGGAGTCGGTATCCGTTTTCTTGACGACGATCTGAAAAAGTTGATCATGAGTCAGAGCCTGGGTGCCTATGCAAGATAGTGACGAGATCGCCACAAAGCTCCGTCATGCACTCGCTGTGATGGAGTTACCGGTACTGGTATCGTATGAAGATATCAAAAAGCAGTATCGAAAATTGAGCAGGAAGTATCATCCCGATCTGCAAAACGGGGAAATTAACCCCAAAGAGGATAAAATGCGTGCACTGAACGAAGCGTATGCACTTCTGAAGCACTATATTTTCCACTATCGGTTCAGTTTCTCGGATGAAGAGATCAAAAAACAGTTTCCGGAAAGCGGCTATGGCACAAAATTCAGATTTTGATAACTGTTTTTTCGAAGATCGGCAGGATGCTTATCAACAGTTGCTGGAAGTGTTGCCTATCAAAGTGATGCAGCATGAGCAGTGGATTTTGATAGCACTGTCGGTCGGTGCCGTGGAGATTACACAGAAGCTTGCCGAGCGTTACGGATTCGATTTCGACCTGCTCTTTTCAGAGCCGATCGTCGCACCGAACAACGAAGAGTGTCAACTGGCGATGGTGAGTGAAACCAACGATATCGTTATAGAAGAGAAGCTGGTAGAGAGTTTCGGGATTTCACTCGATTATATCTATGACCAGGGGGCCTTGCTCTTTCACGACAAGATCGCGAAGTATCAGCATCGTTATCGCAAGGGGCTCGGCATAACCGATCTGCGTGACAGGAATGTCCTTTTGATCGATCAGGGGTGTGAAACCGGATTCAATGCGATGTGCGCACTCAAAAGCGTCATCAATATGCATGTTCGTAAAGTCTCGCTGGCGACACCGGTCATACCCGAGGATCTTTACAGCAAACTGGACAAAAAGGTCGATAAGATCTACAGTGTGCATCAGATACGTGATTTCATAGAGGTCGCATACTATTACAGGGATCTGAAGGATCCAAACCCTGCGGAGATTGCAGAGATGCTCGAAGCGTCGAACCATTTTTTGCCGAATAAAAAAGGAGAATAAAACGTATGAGTTGTAGTGTCACGATCAATGTGAACAATAAAGAGGAGATCTACGAGATCGACAAAGTTGCAAGACAGGCTGCAGGTGCGGTCCTGTTGCGTGAGAAAAATGCCGTGGTACTCGCCACGGTCGCAAGAGATGAGAAACAGGTAGAAGAGGATTTTCTCCCTTTGACTGTACAGTATATCGAAAAGAGTTATGCGGCGGCGAGAATTCCCGGCGGCTATATCAAGCGTGAAACCAAACCCGGAGATTTTGAAACACTCACTTCACGTATTATCGACAGAAGCCTGCGTCCACTCTTTCCCAAAGGATACAGTTATCCGACACAGATCGTCATCTTTGTACTGAGTGCCGATCCCGAAGTCGATCTGCAGACGATGGCGCTCAATGCCGCTTCAGCGGCCCTCTATCTGAGCGATATCCCTGTCGATAAAAATGTGGCGGCGGTACGCATCGGACGCATCGACGGCGAATTTATCGTCAACCCGACCAAATCGCAGATGCAGGAGAGTACCCTGGACCTCTATGTTTCAGGAACAAAAGAGGAACTGCTCATGATCGAAATGCGTGCGATCGCGACGGAAAAAATCGAAGTGATTCCGCTGGCGAGTCCAGATCCGCTGGTGCTCGCGGATATGATCGATGATGATCTCATCGAAAAACACAATGTCAATGAATTGAGCAACGAAGAGACACTCGAAGCGCTGCAGATTGCGCAGGATGCGATCATGAAAGCGAGCAGCGACTATGAACAGGGGTTCCGGGAGCTCAAAAAACCTGTCGCTCAGCTCGATCTGAAAAGAGAGAGCGTAGAGGAGTCCCTGCTGGTCTACATCGATGAGATCTACAAAGAGGATATCTACGATGCGATCAACCGGATGGCCAAGAGTGAACGCGCGACCGAACTGCAACAGATTGTGGAGAAGATCACGCAGGACGAGATCGCGGAGGAGCAGGGCTGGGATCCTCAAATGGTCAAAAAGATGGTCGACCTCTACAAGAGAGATCTGGTACGCAAAATGATTCTCGAGGAGCGTAAACGTGCAGACGGCAGAGGACTCAAAGAGGTACGCCCGATCGAGATCGAGACCAATATACTCCCCTCTGTGCACAGCTCCTGTCTCTTCACCCGCGGACAGACGCAGGCGCTGGTGACCGTGACGCTTGGAAGCAGCAAAGATGCACAGATGTACGATCTTTTGACAGACAAAGAGGCGCACTACGAAAACTTCATGGTCCACTACAACTTTCCGGGATTTTCTGTCGGGGAGGCGAGTCCGCTCAGACCTCCGGGACGCAGGGAACTGGGACATGGAAACCTTGCCAAAAGGGCGCTCGAACCGACCATCATGCTCGACAGCGACCAGACTGTGCGGATCGTCTCCGAGATCCTTGAGTCGAACGGATCGTCGTCGATGGCAACGGTGTGCGGCGGATCGCTCGCACTGAAGGCTGCCGGCATCGAGGTAGAGAAACTGGTTGCGGGTGTGGCGATGGGTCTGGTCGTCGAAGCGGATAAGTATGCGATACTGACCGACATCATGGGACTTGAAGATCATGACGGCGATATGGATTTCAAAATTGCGGGTACCAAAGATGGCATCACGGCGCTGCAGATGGATATCAAACTGGGCGGTATCGCCACTAAAACACTCAAAGAGGCGCTCGATCAGGCAGAAGAGGCGAAACTGCATATTCTGGATATCATGGAAGAGGCTGCTGAAAAGATCTCTCTGAATGAAAACGCACTCCCGTCACGCAGTGTTTTCACACTGGATCCCTCTACATTTGGTGCAATTATCGGACAGGCAGGGAAAACGATCAAAGAGATCATTGAAAAGTTCGAAGTATCGGTCGATCTGGACAGAGAGAGCGGCAAAGTAAAAGTCGAAGGTGCAGACAAAGTACAGGTGAGTGCCGCATGCGACTACATTCGCGAACTTGCGAGTAGAAAGCGTGAGAGCCGCCATGAAAAGCGGGAGATGCCAAAATTTAGTGTTGGACAAGTTTTCGATGCTGAAGTGAAACGGATTGTCGATTTCGGTGCATTTGTTGAATTGCCGGGCGGGGTGGACGGATTGCTTCATATCTCCAAACTCTCCGATGAGCGTGTAGAGAAGGTAACGGATATACTCAATGTCGGCGATCGTGTCAAAGTGAAGATACTTTCGATCAAAGGACACAAGATTGAATTGGAGTTGATCGAAAAATTATAAAAAATCAGTTTGTATGAACTGCTTTTTTCATTAAGAGTATTTTTAAGATCGTTTGGCTATAATCTCATCCTCAAAGTGATAAGTAGGGATACGCAAGCCGAACGGACTTTGAAAAACTATATTTTTATAAGGAGAACTTCATGAAGAAGATTCTATTTTTGATGGTTGCAATCGCAACTGCTGCATTTGCAGGTGAAGAGGCTGCAAACGAAACTCTGAAAGCATACTCAGTACTGGCTGCAGGCGTCGGTCTCGGTCTGGCGGCACTCGGTGGCGCGATCGGTATGGGGCATACAGCCGCTGCAACAATCGCAGGTACTGCAAGAAACCCGGGCCTCGGCGGTAAACTGATGACGACAATGTTCATCGCACTGGCGATGATCGAAGCTCAGGTTATCTACGCGCTGGTTATTGCGCTTATCGCACTTTATGCGAATCCGTTCCTGGGGTAAATAAAACCTCATAGCATGCCAAAGTGGTCTTTGGCATGCCAGCGCTACGGGAAAACGCGCTATAAAAATCCCATCTACCGTAGTTGCGATCGTGGTGGAATTGGTAGACACGCCATCTTGAGGGGGTGGTGCCGCAAGGTGTGGGGGTTCGACTCCCCCCGATCGCACCATTTTATTACTCTTTTTCTTCCTTTACATTGACCCTCTGACTCCTCTTTTAA
>JANTHT010000054.1 GCA_024762235.1 Sulfurospirillum sp. | reverse complement strand
CGAAAGCAGATATTTGGATTTGCGCCAGCGATGTTTTTGGCTACCATATTGCTTTCTTTGGTACCTATTTCTTTCTAAACTCCAAATATAGTATAAATATATTTACCTAAGTGCCGATATTGCTTCCACAAAGCATGATTGAAAAGGTCATATATGCGTAAAGCTATGATTGTACCGTTCGCACTGGGGATGGTGATACTTTCGGGCATATTTCTTTTTGCCGGAAGTGCGGCAGATGAAGTGTTGCTCAAAAATCGTTACTTTCAGCTCAAAGAGTTCACTGAAAAAGCGGCACTGGCAGCGGCCAATTATTATAATGTTTCGGAAGAGACAGATTTGGCTGAGCACCAATCCATCACACTGATGCAGAACAACCCTCTCTACGAAAGTGTGGGAAACCAGATCGCGTTTGTATGGGATCTCACTGAAGAGAAAGTGACGGTCGGGATAGTGCATGCACAGTTCTATCCATTTTGGCTGAGAATGTTCGGTCTGGAAGCGGTAGATATCGACGATGTCAACGCCACTGCGAGACTTTTTACGAGCAGTGAAGTGGTTTCTCCAGTCTCTAAAGGTTTGATGCCCATCGCGATCAACGAAAGAGCGTTGGAAACGGGAACACATCTTTCTCTGGAGTATCAGCGGCTGGAGTGTGAAGATGTCAAGTGTTGCGATTTCGATGCCGGCTTTGGCGGCAGCGGCAGTTTTGGCGGTTTCAGTGGTGCATTTGACTTCGATATCTCCTGTGGCGGCTTTAGTATGGGTGGCAATTTCGATAGCAGTTACGGTGCAATGGGAGGGGGTGTCGACTTTGGCAGCGAAGGCTGCAGCCAGGGATTTCCATGGTTTCCATCGATGAGTTTCAGTGCCGATATGAGTTGGCATCCTGACGATACGCACACTTTTTACGGGGTCGACCTGGAAGCGGACGGGGAGTTGCAAAATGGTGTGTCGCACAATGCGCACTGGAAGCAGATCATCGCCGGAGCATGCCATACACCGGAAGGGAGTTATCGCGCCGATATCAATCTCATGAAGATGATGAGCGATGTGCGTTTTTTGTGTGCCGATGTCGGTGACAGTCAGGAGACAGCGCAGTTGCAACAGGCGGTCAATGCCTTCAAAAAGGCGGCTGGGAAGTGTTTCGATGTGGCACTGGTCGACGATCAGGCGAATATCAGCGGTTTTATCACTGTGCGTCTCGATGAGGTCGATGCCAAAAATGGAAAAAACGGTTATCTGAAAATAGAGGTAGATGTGGTGGAAAACCAAAACAACAAACAAGTGAAACTGGTAGATTGAGAGGATAGAGGCAATGATGAGAACAGAAGAGAGAAGAGAAGCTGATCAGGCGATTGAGATTGTATGCGACTTGTCCAAAACGTTGCTGGAAGCGACTGCATGTTTTATCTTTGCGTATGATCAGCAAGCGGAGATTCTGGTTGATCTGTGCAGTGACCACTGCGATGAAGCGCTAGTTTCGGGATTGGAAAAGAGCTTTTTAAACCGGTTGAGAGAGACGCAAAAAGTGGTTCTGCTTGCAAGTGGAGATGCGGGGCTCTCTTTTTTGTCCCCGGCGCTGCAGGAAGCTTCGGCCATGCTCTATCCGGTATGCGACGAGGCGCAAAATTTACTCGGTCTGATGTTGTTTATCAGAGAAGGGGAGAGAGATTTCAGCACATCCGAGATCGCACTTATCGATCCGATGCAGCGTTATCTGATCAAGATGATACGCGAATCTCTTCACGATAGATCCCGGGAGGAGAGACTGGGCAGGGAGATCGTATTGGCGATCTACAACCACGACGCATTGCCGGCATCGATATATACGGATCTCAAAAGTATTGCAAACAGCGATCTTTTCCCATACGAACATTTTGAAGAGTTGAAACACCGTCTCAAAACAGAGCGTGAAAAGAGTTTTATCGCAATATGTCAGGTGGAGAGCATCGCGCAAGTGGAAGAAGTTGGTCAAGCGCTGTCCCATACCAACCTTCCCGTCATCATGCTCGGGCCTGAGGAGGACGACATGATCCTCCGTGCGGGAAAATTCAACGTCTCTTCCTATATCCCGCTCACCCGATACAGCAAAGAGCGTATCGAACAAAAAATCGTGGAGAATCATCAGAAAATCATCAAAAATCCAAAAAGCAGTTCACAGCTTTCACTTTTCATAGGGACAACAGGCGGAACGGGAACGACGACCATCTCTGCCAATCTTGCAAATGTTCTCTCCATGCGATATCCGACGAAAAATATACTCTACCTCGACTTCTCGATGACCAAGGCGATCAGTAATATTTTTTTCGGCATACCTGCCCCGGAGAAGTGTATCGTCGACTTTATCCATCTTGAAGAGTACAGTGAAGCGCAGATGCTGGAGTCGGGACTTTATCAGGTGATGCACAACCTCTATATCATCCCCGGTATCCAGTCGCATGTCGAGCGTGAAGCGCTGGTCCGAGAAGAGCATACTCGCAAGATCATCGACATGCTTTATGAGGTGAAACATCTGTTCGACTATGTGATCATCGATGGTGGTGTCGCACATGACAGCGAGCTGCAGATTGCTGTGGAGGAGATCTGTGATCAGGTTTTCATCGTTACAGAGTTGACGACTATCCATATCTCGGTGCTTCAGACATATTACGAATTGATGAAAAAAGCAGGTTGGAAAGAGAAGATCAAGATCGTCCTCAACCGCGAAGATTCACAAAATGCGATCTCCGTCAAAGATGCCGGTGAAATTTTAAACAGCCGAAAGAGCAAGGATATCCGCTTCGATATACATATTCCAAACGGTGGAAGCCATATCCGGGAATGTTGGAATTTCGGGAAGCTCATCACGAGTGCCTATCCGAATGTAAAATTTTCCAAAGCGATTCAAGAGAGTCGGTTTTTTCCCGATATAGAGTCAGAAATCCCCGGTCAGGAATCCAAAAAAGGTCTCTTACAGAAGATATTTGGCTAGGGAAGGGATGAAAGCGAGTGGTTATGGGATTAAGAGAGGCGATCGCCAAAAAAAAGAGAGTTGCAGAGAGAGGGACAGAAACCAAAAGTGCACAGGTCAAGGCGACTGCACTACGCTCTCCGGCATCTGTAAAATCTTCGAAAAAAGATGACGGGACGCTACAGTTTCCGCAGCTCTACCGCTATCCGGCACTCTTCAATATGGCGCATAATATCTACGAAGACTTCGTCTCGCGCCTTAAAACCAATGAAAATATCTCTGAAGAGAAACTGCGTGAAACGATTCCCGATTTTCTGGCAGACCACTATCATGATGTGACACCTTTGCAAAATGCAGCGATGAAAAACGAGATGATAGATTTTATCGTCGACCATCTCAAGGGGTACGGCCCTGTCAGCTCCATTTTTCGTGTCGCAGGGGATGGTTTGAACGATGTCATCATCAACACCAAAGAGTATATCGACATCATTTACGACGGTAAGACGATTGCAACGCCTTACCGTTTCAAAAGTGAAAGCGATTTGCGCCGCGTCATCGACAAGATGCTGGCGGAAAACAACCGTAAGATAGATGATGCGCACCCGATCGCTTCGAGTAAACTGAGGGACGGGTCGAGAATCGAAGCGCAGATACCTCCTGTCGCGGCGAACGATGGCAGTTGTCTGACGCTGCGTAAGTTTCGAAATATCCCTCTTTTCCTCGAACAGATTATCGATGGCGGGCAGATGGATATGAAGATGGCGTATTTCCTGCTCAAAGCGATACAGGGAAAACTCAACATCATCGTTTCAGGTGGAACCAGTTCTGGTAAAACGACCTTTCTCAATACCATGACACGTTTTGTAGATGAGGGGGATCAACTTCTAACGATCGAAGATACCAAAGAGATCATGCCGCAGATGCCCTGTCACAGCGTACGCGCGTATGAGGCGAGACCGGCAAACGAAGAGGGGAAGGGTGAGATTACGCTGGAGATGCTGCTGCGGTCGGCATTGCGTTCGAGTCCACGGCGGATTATCGTCGGTGAGTGCCGTGGCGGCGAGATCGTCGTCATGCTCAATGCGATGAATACAGGGCATCCCGGTTCGATGACGACCGTGCATGCAGACGATACAAAAGAGGCGATCGTACGGATAGAAAATATGTATCTGGAGGCGCGGCCGACGGCGAACAGCGATTTTATAAGGGCACAGATCGTGAGTGCGGTGGATCTGATCGTGCAGCTGGTGCGTTTTCCCGATGGTACCAGAAAGGTGATCAAAATCTCCGAAGTGGAAAAGCGTATCGAGGATGGGGGTGTGGTATCGCTGCTCGATATCTTTCAGTTCAAGAGGGATTTGACACTTTATGACGACAAAAAGACCAGAGGCAAGCATATAGCCATGGCCACGCCTTCACGGGCGATCGCCAAGATGGAGATGTATGGCGTCGATATAGACAAGCGCATCTTCGATGATACGTTCGTGATGGAAAAAGAGATGCTTATCGATGAGTTTGCCAAATTTCTACCCGATGTCATGTGTGGCTGGCAGGAGCGTTTCATCCACGATATGTTCAGCAACGATCCCGATCTTTTCGAGCGGTGGCCCCATCTGTCGGCATTGCTGCACAAGGAGCGTTAGATGACGCTCTCTCCTCTCTTACTGGGGTTGTCGCTTCTGGCTGCTTTTTTACTGGCGCTGTTGATCGTTTTTGTCATCGGCTACCTGAAGGAGCGTTACGATACTGCCAGACTGACGCGCGTGCTCGCACCGCGGGAGTCGTCGATTTTGCAGCAACAGCAACAGGCAGATCGAGAGCGCAATCGCTGGATGCAAAACATTTCCGATGCGCTCTGGTTCGCGGGACTGGAGATGATAGGTGCGCCGCTTTTTCTGACGATCGTCGGATTGAGCGGATTGGTCGGAGGCGCGCTTTTTTATATGGTATTTGACAATCCGATAGCGCTGTTGATCGGAGCAGGAGTGATCGGTGCGACTCCTTTCGCTGTGCGTAACAGACTGATCGAACTGCGTGTACGAAACTTCAACGAAGCATTGAGTGAGGCGATGTCGATCATCGTACGCATGATGCGCAATGGCGTCGGGTTCGAAGTGGCGCTTCGACGTGCCGTGGAAATCTCACAGTCTAAACTTTTTCAGACACTTTTCGCCAAATATCTGCGTGAAAAGGATGTGATCTCCGAAGAGAAAGCGTTTGAAAACATGTATCGGCATGTTGACTCAGCGGAACTTCGGATCTTCGGTCTGGCGATCACGATCGGAAAGAGTTCGGGAGGAAAATTTTCCAATACACTTGAAAAACTGGAGCAGTCGATCAGACAGCGTGTTCTATTGCAAAAGAAGGTAACAGTGGCGACACGTGAGGCAAAAGTGGGAAGTTATATGATCGTGGGTCTGCTCATATTTATCTTTTTTATTTTGGATTCCAATTTCGACGGAAAAATCGTCGAACATTTCTTTCATACCAAAGAGGGTAAGTTTCAGATGCTTCTGATACTGGTCTGGGTAGGCGTCGGGCTGGGGATCAACGAAAAGTTGACAAAGGTGCAACGATGATAGAGAGTATACTTTTGTTCTCGATCGCCATGCTGCTGTCGATCCTGGGGTGGATATTTTACCGGCACTATCAAAAGAGGCGCTACATCAACAAGATCATCGCGGTACTGAAGGAGAAGAGTGAAACATCCGATACGATTATGGAGTTGCATGACGAAGATGTCAAAAATCCCTCCAAACAGGAGGCGCTGAAGTGGAGATTGCTACAGGCGGGAATAGGAGAGAAGGCGTATTTCGAAACGAAGATGGCAATCTATGGTTTCGGGCTGTTTATGGCGATATTTCCTTTCTTTTTCTTTTCGAAACAGAGTGCGCTCATGCTCGCGGTCAGCGGTGTGGTTATCGCGATTTTCGCGCCCGGGCTCTATCTGGACAGTGCCAGAAACGAACGTGTCAAAAAGATCGATCACGACCTCTCCAGTTTTCTCGATCTGATCATCATCATGCTCGAGTCCGGTGCCGGTTTGAAAAACGCTCTGAACTTTGTCGCGGATAGAGGAGACAAAGTACTCTCGCCGCTTCTCGTGAACGAGATCAAGACTCTGGAGACGGAATTGAGTAATTATGACTCAGCCACGGCGTATGACAATCTCGCCAGACGTACCGGGAGTAAATATATCATCTCTATGGTCGATTTTCTCAAGTTGGCGGAAGAGACGGGTATGGGCGTCAAGAGCATCTTCGAAAATCAGGCCAGGGAGATCAAAGATGCCGAGTTTTACGAAGTGGAGAAAAAAGCGGCGACTGTCAATCTTTCCCTGACTCTGGTGGTGTTTCTGTTTCTGCTACCGGCACTTGCCGCGTTTATCATACTGCCGATGCGTGCGGGAAATATCATGGGAGGTTTTTGATGAGAGATATGAAACTCTTTGTGATTGTCGCACTCCTCTTTTTACTGTTGGTGAGTTTGGGCGGTATCTACTATGTCTATATGCAAAATCTCTCCCTGCAGCGTCAGCAACATCAGAATGTACAAGTGATTGTCGCAGCGCATGACATACCCCAAAATCATAAAATCACGAGAGAGGATCTTAAAAGTGTCGCTTTCCGGAGAGCGCTGGTCCCATTCAAGATTCTGATGCCAAATGAGATAGTCGGCAAATATGCAACGGTGAAGATTTTCAAAGATGAACCGATACGCACAGAAAAGATCAATAAGAGTATCAAACATGCAGAGACCAACTCCACCGCCAGAAAAGCGAAATACGATCTCTATAACCTCTACCTGAAAAAATACTTTCAAAATCCGAACTACATGCTCAAAAGCGGGGATCGGATCGATATCATCGGTGTGTGGAAAGATAAGAAAGGCCTTACTGTCAAATATATCTCGACAGATGTTGATGTCTACGGTTTTTTATTCAAAGGCGTGCTGGAAGAAAACGCCCTCAAAAGGGTCGAAAAGAGCGTCAAAGATAAAAAACATAAAAAAACGAAAACGATAACCTTGTTTGAATATGCGGATGAGATTTTGCTCGATACCCGTGCTGATAGTGTTACCGGAATCATCAGAGCCTATAACAAAGGAGAGCAACTCTGGATGGTGCTGAGCGGTGATGCGGACAAAACAAAGAGTATCGAAAATATCAAAAAGCAGTATGAGGCCGGCCTGCAGCCGGTTGTGTCGAAAATGACCAGCCATGTGAAACGAAGAAAGCGTACCCGTTATCCCAAAGCGACGATCAGTTACGGTGCCGGTGAATCGACAACTGTATCGGTCTGGAGAAGGCAGAGATGATGCGCAGAGGGGTGATCGATCAGGTGTTGATGCTGATGATGGTTTTTGTCTTTCTGGTGACGATCTTTTTTCTTGTGATCGACTACGCCTCTGTCGGAAAAGTGCAAAATCAGCTCGACATGATGGCGAGACAGGGATCCAGGCTCGTCTCTCTGGGGAAAAGTGCAGAGAAGGTCGCGACAATGATCAATGCGCTTAAAACAAACTATTTCAGGAGTGTCACTGCGGACGATGTAGTTTGTGCTACATCTGAGAACGGTAAGGCAAAAGTGTTTTTCAATATAGAGGGGAGTTTTCAGAGTCGCTTTGACGTACTGGGAGATGATGGCAGAATCACCGTCACCTCACAATCTGTGGCATACAATGAATATAGTAGCGATGAAATCAACTGCAGTGTGATTTTACAGCGTCAGGAAGGGGAAGGGAACGGTTAAATGATACGGATAATGTTGATATGTGCGATTTTACTCGGGGTGCTGTGGGGGGAGACATACAGTTTTACCAAGGAGGAGTATCTGACGATGGATCTTGGCAAGAGGATCGACTCTGTCAAGGTTTCAAACAGGGATATTCTCTATGTGGAATATGACAAAACGGGGCGGAAACCGTTTACGAAGTTGACCGTTTATGGAAAGGATTACGGCAAAGCCTATATTTACGTGACCTATGCAGACGGGACGCATGAGAAGATCAAAGTGCATGTCCAGCATGATATGGCGAAGGTCAAATCGGTTTTGAAACAGGAAAACGGGAGCCTTTCTCTCGAAGAGTTCGGCAAGAACAAATATATTCTCAACGGCAGTTTCGAAAATGAAAAGGAGAAGAAGAGAGCGTTGACGATGCTGCAACGTGTGGATATCAATGATTCCAGAGACTTGATAGACAATACCAGTGTCGAAAGATTTCCGACGATCGTCAAGATCAAGATGTATATCGTCGAGATGAGCAACCAGAGTCTCGATGAGATGAAATCGAATCTGATTTTGCAGGATATCGTTGGAAATACACAGGCCAACATCAATACAATCACAGACCAGAGTCTTACACTAGACGGCATGTTTACATCCATGATCAAATATTTCGGATCCGGTTTCAATCTCACCCATGCACTCAAAGTGCTGAAACAGAAACACCTCGCCAAAGTGCTGGATGAGTCGACTCTCTCTGTCATGGAGGGGGAACAGAGCGAATTTCTCTCCGGAGGGACGATCTACGTGCGCGTGCAGGGGACGACAGCGGAAGGTTTGCCGATCTCTTCACTCAAAGAGTTGGAGTATGGGATCAAACTCGATATCAAGCTCGATCAGTTCAAAGCCAGAAACAAGAGCATGCTGCTGACGATCGATACACAAAAGACATCCATCGACTGGGACAGGGTGGTGGATGGCATACCCGGTTTTGGGAAAAAGTCTATCAAGACACGGATGGCGGCGCACGATGGCGAGACGATCATCCTCAGCGGACTGGTCAGCAAAGACGACACCAAAATCGTCAGCAAAATACCGCTACTCGGAGATATACCGGTGCTGGGCAAGCTCTTTCGCAGTGAGAGCTTTCGTAAAGGGAAAAGTGAGTTGATGTTTTTCCTGATTCCGCAGGTACAGAGAATTTAGAGAATATGAGGCGGATCCGAAAAAATTTTTGCTGAAAATCGGGGAAAACCGGAGAGTTGTAGAGAGAGGATGAGGTAAGTGTCGGGAAAGCACTTACCTCGGATGTAAGATTAGTTAGAAGAGTCGGATGTGTCAGAAGCGGTTAGAGTTGAGATTTTTGCATTTGTACTGGTGATAACTGTATCTTTGGAATTATCCATAAATGTTTTGATCCCTGCAACGGCACCGACACCTACGAGAATCAGCAACAGTGCGACGATGACCCCGTTAACACCTTTTGTACTCTTGACACGACTTAAAAACTTTTTCATAATAACTCCTTTGGTTTGGTTTCATAAACTAAATCGTCAAATAGTCATAAAACTTTAACAAAATAAGCGAAAAAGATAAAAAAAATTATGGTGCAGCCATGCGATAGAGCGGAACGCTGTGTGCATGGCTCAGATCCTGATCCCATTGTGCGGTCGGATCGAAGAGGTCCATGACAGTGAAGGCTTTGGTCCAGTAGCTGCCGTCACTCTCCCGATACTCTTTTTGTATGGTAGCTGCTGCCAGCAGCCCCTCTTTGCCGTTTTCACCCGAGTTGTCGTCGAATCCTCTCTGCAGGATCGTCTCTCTGTGCCCGTATGCTTCACCTTCATCCATATAAAGCCAGCCATAGACAGATTTCGCTTCACTCTCGAAAAGCGGTTGCGTACCGGTTGAGAGGGAGATGCCGATCATGGCGATATTTTCTCCCCAGTATTCGGAGGTGGTGCCGAGTACGATGCCGGCATCGGCCATGCGTTCGCCCGGTGTTTTGCCGTCGGCATTGTGGGGATTGGCGAGATATGCGCTTTCATGTGCTGCGATATATCGGGCATAGGGTTCGGTAACATTTTTTTCCAGTGTATCGTCGATCCCTTCAAGTGGGCGGATGCCGCGGGCACAACGCTCGGCGTTGACCAGATAGAGCGTCTTTTCACTCGCAGTGTAGCTATCCCATACATTCTGCGGCGGTAAGACCATCATCTCGTTCACGGTCGGGTCCGAGGCTCTGGCGCGATTGAACATCGTTTCGATCTGGGTCACCGTGAGATTTTCAAAAACCACCTGTGTGGAGTAGTTGATGTCGGGATAGTTCTGCGTGACAAAGAGATCTTGAAAATTCTGCTCACTTTGCAGCGTAGCGGTGCAGGCATAAACCACTTTTTCCGGGGGACGGTTGATCTCTATCGTTGTGTTGGTTTCAAAACTTTGATAGGAAGCGTCGATGAGACAGAGGCCGGCTTCTTCGGCTGTGACGATACCGCTCTGTGAGACGGTGCAGATTTCGGGTGTTTGGCTTTGCCAGGTAACATCGCTTTCAAGATCCTGCGACCGGTTGTCATCGTAGAGCAGCCTGGCATGCAGCGGGATCTGTTGTCCAGGTTCCGCGCTTGTCTGGTAGCTGACGATCTGCAAGCTTACAGGCAGCGGCTGCGCTTCGGCACGCACTGCTACCTGCAAGAGTGCTGTGAGATCCTGGTATCGGACATAAATGCGCGTCGTACCTACTTTGTGTGCGGTGATGACACCTTGATCGTCGACCGATGCGATCGCAGGGTCGTCACTGGTGAAGGTGAGTGCGTTGTGAATCGACTCCGTATGGCCGTCCGGATAGGTGACGGTAAGATAGAGGGGAAGTCTCTCACCTGGTTTCATCTGTATGGAAGAGGTGAGGGAGAGACTGTTTTGCGTGCCTGTTGCGTTGTTTTCGGATGTTGTGTTGCCATCGGCAGTGGTGTTGGCATCGCCGGGACTTTTTTGACCGCTGACACTCAGCGAAGTCGGTTTTTGTGTGGTGACCGAGGTTTGGTTGGCCGTCGGATAAGAGCTCCTGTCCGATGCACCGCAACCTGTAATCAAAATAAGTGTAAAAATGAGTGAAATTAGTGAAATAGCGTGGATACGCATACAAATCCTTAAATATATTTAATTAGGCAACAGTAATATAAATTATTATACCATATTTTTGTTTTATTGGGCGGCGTCACCATTTTTTTGGGTAGACTAACAGCATGAAAGCGATTCATCAAAAACTCTACAGCTGGTACTCCCGGCATGGCCGGCACGATCTTCCGTGGCGCAACAGCAACGATCCCTACCATATCTATTTGAGTGAAGTGATGCTGCAGCAGACGCAGGTGCAGACGGTGCTGGAGCGCTACTATTTTCCCTTTCTGGAGAAGTTCCCGACACTGCAGGCACTGGCGGAGGCCTCTTTG
>JANTHT010000053.1 GCA_024762235.1 Sulfurospirillum sp. | reverse complement strand
TTGCCGTCATGCTGATGATCCTCTTCGTGCTCGCGATGATCGACCTTTTCATCGTGCGCATGCAGTACTTCAAGGAGCTGCGCATGAGCAAGCAGGAAGTGAAAGACGAGTACAAACAGATGGAGGGTGACCCGCAGGTCAAGGCGCGCATCAAAAAGATTCAGATGGAGATGGCACAGAAGCGCATGATGGCGGAGATCCCCACCGCCGATGTCATCATCACCAACCCCACCCACTACGCCGTCGCGCTCCGCTACAACAAAGAGAGAGAAAACGCCCCCAGAGTCATCGCAAAGGGGATCGACAACATGGCGCTGAAGATCAAGGAGATCGCCAGAGCGCATGAGATCCAGATCGTCGAAAATCCCCCGCTCGCACGCGAACTCTACGCCAAATGTGACCTGGACGAGACGATCCCCGAAAACTTCTACCAGGCAGTGGCGGAAGTACTGGCATTTGTCTATCGGGCGAAGAATAAGGCGTTGTAGGTTAGAGAATAAGTTCTATCCATCAGTTTTAGTATCGGGATATGAAGGTGGAGATTTAAATAAACCTCTTCATTCAGTACTTACAAAAATTGAAGAGAGTATCAAAATCATATGCAATGCCAACTATTGACAACCATAATGGGAAATTTCTGCGTAAAAACGTGTGGAACCTTTGAAATTCTCTTAGTTTCGTAGCTACTTTAGACTATTTCGCTAAAATATAATAAAAAACAACAAGGACATCAGTGAAAGTTTCAGTAGAAAAAGTTGATGATATCAACTATATTCTTCGCGGAGAAGTACCCAACAACACCATAGAGCGTAAGATAGAAGAGTTGACAGCCAAACGGGATGCACAGGAGCCTGCCGAAGCGTCTCCGAGCGATCAGCAGATCGAACAGGAGGCGATCGGTGAGATCTTCAAAGCATTTCTGGACGCGGGCATTGAAGATGCCGGTATCCAAATAGAAGAGTTGCTGGGCCAGCCCGGATTCAGAAAATACGAAAAACAGGATGAAAAACTGATTATCGAAGTGGATATCGCCAAAAGTCCGAATGTCAATGTCGACGCCGACTATTCGGAGATTGTCCCGGCTTATGAAAAACCGAAAGCCGGGCCACAGGAGGTCGAAGAGAAGATGCGGGAGTTCGCCACCCGAAATGCGCCTTTCGGCCCGATAGAAACACCCAGAAGTGTCGAAAACGGTGATAACGTGCTTATCGATTTCACCGGCTATCTGGATGGTGAAACTTTCGAGGGAGGCAGTGCCCGGTCCTTTAAACTGAAGATCGGTTCCAACGCTTTTATACCCGGCTTTGAAGCGCAGCTTATCGGTATGGCCTACGGGGAAGAGAAAACGATCGAAGTGACTTTTCCCCCAACCTACCCTGCTGAGGATCTCGCCGGAAAGCCTGCCACATTTGTCGTCAAACTACACGAGATACAGGAGCAGAAAAGTCCCGTACTCGACGACGCCTTTGCACAACAGATTCTCAACGATCCAAATGCGACACTCGATACGCTGAGAGAGAAGATGGCGGAGCAGATTTCTGCGGAGGCGTTGACAAACCTCTACAACCAGGAGCTCAAGCCGAAACTGATCGAAGGGCTGCTCAAAACCTATGACTTCCCCCTGCCGAACAACATCGTCGAACAGGAGATCGATGCCAGGGTGCGCCAGATGATGCAGCAGATGAGTCCGGAAGAGCAGAAAGCGTACAGCGAAGACAAAGAGAGATTTTTGGCGCTTCGGGAGAGTCTCAGGGAAGAGTCCGCAGACGGTATCAAAACCGCTTTGATCGTTGAAGCGCTTGCAAAAAAAGAGCATATCGAAGTCGATGAGCAGGAAGTGATCTCGGCGCTGACCTATCAGGCGATGATGAGCGGACAGGATGCAGAAGCGCTTGTGCGCTACTATCGCGAGAACAATCTGATGAAATCGGCGCAGCTGGGTCTGACTGAAGATAAACTTTTTGGCCATATTTTAGGCTTCGACAAAAACTAGAGAGGGAAATAAATTTGTATAATGTACATATCGAGCACCAGTGCGGATGCTTCAAAAAGAGCGAATATAAACCGGAAAAATCTTTTGATAATCAGAAAGATGCTTACAACTACTCTCAGATCGTCTGTGAACTGATGAATGAAGAGTTTTGTCAAAAACACCATTTCTTTGCGCAAAAAGCGGAAGAGAACGATTTTATCATCAGGGTGGTAGAAAATCCAAACGCCGGAAGTTGTTCAAGCGGCGGCTGTGGCACAAGCTGCGGCTGTGAATAGCACGCAAAACTTTACAAGCCTGTAGGGTCGCCGTGGCGACCTTACAGGCGCCTCCTAAAAAACCAAATAAAACAACTCCCCCCCTGCATCGACTGCAATCTACACATAACCTACACACTTCTCCGGTAGCATTTCAATGCACACACTATCACAGGAGGTGCATCATGTTAGGAAAAAATCGAAAAAAACAGAGGGCTTTGCTGCCTTTACTTACGTTTTCATTGCTGACAGCATTTACGACACTGGCGGCAAATGAACCGGCTTTGAAATACTCGCTTGACGACAAAGCGCTCACATGGGGGCCTTGCCCCGCTTTCATCCCCAAAGGGTGTGAAATAGCGGTGCTGCATGGTGATCCGGGGCAGGAAAATGCAGATATTTTCTTCAAAGTACCCGCAGATTTTGCGATCCCGCACCACTGGCACACGTCACCCGAGCGTATGGTCCTGGTCTCAGGCAAGATGAAAGTCACCTACGACGATCAGAAAACAGAGACCCTCAACGTGGGCGATTATGCCTATGGCCCTGCCAAACGACCGCATGTCGCCTATTGTGAAAAGGGCGCGCCATGTGTGCTGTTTATCGCTTTTGAGAATCCTGTCGACGCTTTTGAAGTGATGAAAAAGCATCCATAGGGATGACACATAGCGGAGATGGTAAGATGTCCAAAAATCCCCCTGACGCAGTGACTGAGGTCACTGCGAAGCAAAAATGGCACGCAGAAGAGAGTGAGGCTATCTTCGAAGCGCTTGAAACCTCCGGAGAGGGACTGAGCAGCGAAGAGGCCCGCCTCAGACTGCAAAAGTATGGCCCCAACAAGCTTCCGGAGCCCAAAAAACGCGGCATTCTCGCAAGATTTCTCCTGCAGTTCAACGACATCCTGATCTACGTTCTGTTGGCAGCGGCTGCAGTGACGGCTGCTTTGGGCCACAAGGTCGATACCCTCGTCATCCTCGGTGTCGTAGTGCTCAACGCGGTCATCGGCTTTATCCAGGAGGGCAAGGCGGAAGATGCGCTGGCAGCGATCAAAAAGATGCTTTCGGCACATGCGCTCGTCGTGCGTGACGGGCGACACGTCACCGTTCCTGCGGAGGAGCTGGTTCCGGGCGATGTGGTGCTACTGCAGTCGGGCGACAGGGTCCCGGCCGACCTCAGGCTCTTTCGTACCAATGGTCTGCAGATACAGGAAGCCGCACTTACGGGGGAATCGCTTCCAGTCGAGAAGAGGCCCGACCCGGTGCCCGAAGAGAGTGTCGTGGGTGACAGGCTCTGCATGGCCTATTCGGGCACAATGGTCACACACGGACAGGGGGCTGGCGTGGTCGTGGCCACGGGAGCCGATACTGAGATAGGAGAGATCAGCACGATGGTCACCGGTGTCGAGAGTGTCACGACTCCGCTGCTCAGGCAGATGGCACAGTTCGGGCGCTGGCTCAGCGTCGCCATCCTTCTCATCGCGACTGTGGCCTTTGCATTTGGCTATCTTTTCAGGGGCTATGACGCGGTCGAGATGTTCATGGCTTCTGTCAGCCTCGCCGTCGCGGCGATACCGGAGGGGTTGCCTGCCATCATGACGATCACGCTGGCCATCGGGGTCCAGCGGATGGCCAGAAGAAACGCCATCATCCGAAAACTTCCGGCCGTCGAGACACTCGGTGCGGTGACCGTCATCTGCTCCGACAAGACCGGGACACTCACCAAAAATGAGATGACAGTCAGAAATATCGCCACAGCACAGCGGCTCTTCGGGCTGACCGGCACCGGGTACGACCCGCACGGTGATCTTCTGGTCGATGACAAAAGTGCCGATCCCACAAAGTACACCCTACTGCAAGAGATAGCCCGATGCGCCGTGCTCTGCAGCGATGCCGAGCTCGAAAAGGGTGACGAAGGCTGGAAGGTGCACGGCGATCCGATGGAGGGTGCGCTGCTCGTTTCGGCCATGAAGCTTGGACTCGACATCGACGCAGTGCGCAAAGCCTACCCCAGAGTCGACCTCGTACCCTTCGAGTCGGAACACAAGTTCATGGCTTCTCTTCACCACTCCCATGCAAAAGAGGCTTTCATCGTCATCAAGGGCGCACCCGAGCGTCTGCTGCATATGTGTGACCGGCAGATGCATGACGACGGCACCCTCTCCGGACTGGATGAAGAGTACTGGAGCGACAGGATAGAGGCGCTCGCGCAGCGCGGGCAGCGGATCATCGCGCTGGCTCTGAAACCGACCGACTTTTCCAAAAACACCCTGCTCTTCGACGATCTGCAAGAGGGTTTCATCATGCTCGGCATGTTCGGCATGATCGATCCGCCGCGCATCGAAGCGATCGAAGCTGTCAAGGCGTGCAAAAGTGCGGGTATCAGGGTCAAGATGATCACGGGTGATCATGCCTCTACCGCGCTCGCCATAGCCGCGAAACTGGGGCTGGAAAATACCCGGGAGGCGATCACCGGGGAGCGCATCGACGCGATGGGTGTGGATAGCCTCAGAGAAGCCGTCAGTGGGATGGATGTCTATGCGCGTGTCAGCCCGGAGCACAAGCTCATACTGGTCAAACTCCTTCAGGAACAGGGTGAGATCGTCGCCATGACCGGAGACGGTGTCAACGACGCACCGGCACTCAAGCGGGCCGATGTGGGCATAGCGATGGGGCAAAACGGTACCGAAGCGGCGAAGGAGGCAGCCGAAATCGTACTCGCAGACGACAACTTCGCCTCCATCAAACAAGCTGTCGAAGAGGGGCGCACGGTATACGACAATCTCAAAAAAGCGATCCTTTTCATCCTCCCGACCAACGGCGGCGAGGCGCTCATCATCCTGGCGGCCATCCTCTTCGGTTTTCATCAGCTGCCGCTCACACCGGTGCTGATACTCTGGGTCAACATGGTCACCGCCGTCACACTGGCCCTCTCGCTGGCGTTCGAACCGCCCGAATCCGATGTGATGCGCCGCCAGCCAAGAGACGCCAAAGCACCCATCATAGACGGTTATCTCCTGTGGCGAATATTGTTTGTCTCGCTTATCCTGATGGCCGGTACCTTCGGGCTTTTCATCTGGGAAGAACAAAATGGCGCACCCATCGCACATGCCAGAACCGTCGCCGTCAACACGCTCGTGATGTTCGAAGTATTTTACCTCTTCAACGCACGTTATATCCACGCCTCCTCCTTCAGCCTGAAGGGGCTGACAGGCAATCGCTATGTGTTATACGCGATAGCCCTGCTGCTGTTGCTTCAGGCGGCGTTGACTTACCTGCCGGTGATGCATACACTCTTTGGCACCGCGCCCATAGAACCGCAGGTTTGGCTGCGCATCACCGCAGTCGCATCGACGCTCTTTTTCCTCGTGGAACTGGAGAAATATGTAATGAGAAAGCGTCTCTCCCTATCATCTGAAACAGAAGAAAGGATAAAAGATGGAAGATAAAAAACAGAATTTCGTCGAACCCGGGCACGATCTGGGTGAAAGTCACGAAGATCCGTTTGTAAACAGTTTGCATCATGTGATCCGCATCGCTGTCAAAGTGTTGGCTGCACTGATGGTGATCGTCATCGTCTGGGGGATCGGAGATGTCTTCTATGTGCTCTTCAAGCGGTTGATGGCGCCCCCTTTTCTTCTGCTGAGCATCAACGACATTCTCGCGACTTTCGGTGCATTTCTCGCCGTACTCATCGCGATAGAGCTCTTTATCAACATATCGATGTACCTGAAAACGGATGTCATACCGGTACGTCTGGTGGTCGCTACGGCGTTGATGGCGATTTCACGTAAAGTGATCATCTTCGATTACTCGGAGTTGACACCGGCCTATATCCTGGCAACGGGTGTAGTGGTACTGGCGCTGGGTATCACCTACTGGCTCATCACAAAGAAGATCTGAAAAAGCGATGGCGCTTTTCAGACCTCTTCACACCCTCATCAGTTTCGAATTTTTTTTGGCATGAAGTTTGCTTAAAATATTTAAATTAAAATACATATGTTATAGTATATTAAACTAAACCCGGGTGAACAGACTATGTCAAAAAGAATCTTTGCATCAAATACCTTCACGCAGATCGCGCCGGATGCCGATCAGACAGCTCTGGAAAACGACTTCCTCATCAAACATATTTTCGAAAAAGCGCCTGCCATCGTTTTTCTTTTCGACCTAAACGAGAGGAAAATCACCTATATCAACCATACTGTAGAGGCGTACCTGGGCTTTGGAGGCCATGAGATTATCGCCATGCAGGATCAGGTGATCGAACGTTTGATACATCCAGATGATCGGGAAGAGATGCATGAGATTTTACGCAACTTCAAAACCGATCCCCGGCATGTCGCCCATATCCAGTGTCGCGTCAAAACTTCCGACGATAACTACCGCCACTTCTCCCTGCATGCGAGCGCCTATGAAACGACCAGTGATCGAGGCGTCAAAAGCAGTTTGAATTTTGCCATCGATATCACTGCCGAAAAAGAGGCACTGGCAGAGTTGACAAAGAGTGAAAAGCTGCGCCAGGAAGCGGAAAAGGTGGCACATATCGGCAGCTGGGAACTCTCGGCAGATATGCAGCATGCTGTCTGGTCTGACGAGGTACGCGCAATCGTCGGCATCGACAAAGAGACGGTTGTCGGGCCTTCTTTTCTCAAAAATATCATCCATCCGGATTACTGGGAAGAGGTCGAGTCCTCCCTGATATCTACAGTGACGGAAGGGACACCGCACCATCTGCACTATCCGATCTATCGGGTCGATACAGGAGAGATGCGTTGGATAGAGTGCAGTGCCAGAAGATACCTAGATCCGGTAACAGGCGCCTACAAACTGATCGGTACAGGACAGGATATCACGGATAAGATCCATACACAAATGATGCTGAAAAACTCCAAAGAGGAGCTGCAGTCAATACTGAACAACCTCAAAGATGTATTTTACCGCCTCGACAACGAGGGTAAAGTGATCTATGTGACGCCGTCGGTAGAATCGCTTCTGGGCTTTACGAAAGAGGAAGTGATTGGGAGGGAGATGCTCTTCTTTTACCGTCACCCGGAACAAAGGGAACAGGTATTGTCACAGATTGCGTCCAATGCGAATATAGGTAAAAAAGTACCGGTGGAGGTCAATTTCAGACATAAGAACGGTACATATGGCTGGGTTTCCGTCTACGCTTATCCGTGGTATCACAGTGACGGCACCGTGGGAGGGCTGGAGGGTCTCGCCAGAGATATCACACGTGAAAAGGAGTTGCGTGACAGACTGCAAAAACAGGAAGCCAAATACCGCAGTATTTTCGACACCTCTCCGGTAGGCATCGTCTACTTCACTGCCGAAGGTATTGTCGATGACTGCAATGAAAAAGCGGTAGAGATATTTGGCACGACAAAATCCGAATTCATAGGTGTAAACCTTTTGCAGGTGTTGGTCGACGAGAGGCTCAAAGGCGCGGTGATCGAGACGCTGGAGAGGGGCGAGAGTAGTTTCGAAGGGCTCTATACTTCCGTTCTGGGACAAAAGACCACATTTTTACGCATTCAGCTCAGGGCGATCAGAGATGCCGGCGGCAGGATCACAGCCGGTGTGGGCCTGGTGGAAGATATCAGTGTACAAAAAGAGATGGAGAATGAGCTGCAATGGAATGAAACGAGACTCAAAGAGGCACAGGCAATCGCGCAGCTTGGCAGCTGGGAGCTCGACCTGAAAGAGAACAGCCTCTGGTGGTCCGATGAGATATTCAGGATATTTGAGATCGATCCCGCCCGTTTCAGTGCCACCTATGAAGGCTTTCTGGAGGTGATACATCCCGATGACAGGGAGCGTGTCGACCGGGCATATCGTGAATCGGTACAAAACCGTTTGCCCTACGATATCGTGCACCGTTTGAAAATGAATGACGGTCGTATCAAATATGTGAGGGAAGTCTGCACAACATACTATGAGAGTGACGGCAAACCGATACGCTCTATCGGCACCGTACAGGATATCACCCAGCTACATACCGCACAGCTCAGTCTCAGGGAACGTGAACAGTTTCTCGATGCGGTCGTCGAACATATCCCGCATGTGCTCTTTGTCAAAGATGCGGAATCTCTGAAATATCTGCGCGTCAACCACGCCCTTGAAACACTCTTTGGTATCGACGCAAGTCAGATCGTCGGCAAGAGTGACTACGATTTTTTCCCACCGGAAGTGGCTGAATTCAATCTACGCAAAGACCGTGAAACGCTCCGCTCCCGATATATCGTCGATATACCCGAAGAGACGATCGATACCGGGGCCCATGGTTTGCGAACTTTCCGGACCAAAAAAATTCCCATCAAAGACAATAGTGGCAGACCGCGCTATCTGCTGGGTCTCGCCGAAGATATCACCGACAGGAAACGGCATGAACACAGAATGAGACAGTTTGCGACGATCATCAAAAATACCAGTGAAGGGGCGATGATCACCGACAGTCACAACCGCATCGTCACGGTCAATCCCGCATTTACCAGGATCACGGGATACAGTGAAGAGGAGGTTCTGGGAAAAAATCCGTCTATCCTGAGATCCGGAAGACAACCGGTCTCTTTTTATGATGCTTTGTGGTCGCAACTGAATGTCGAAGGGGAGTGGCAGGGAGAGATAGAGAACAGGCGGAAAAACGGGGAAATCTATCCGGAGTGGCTCAACATCACCACGATCAGAAACAACGCCGGGGAGATCGAAAACTATATCGGAATCTTTACCGACATCACCAAACTGAAAGCTTCCCAGGAGCAACTCAGGTACCAGGCGCTGCATGACCCGCTTACGGGAGTGCCGAACCGTCTGATGCTCTCGGCGACACTCGAACACATCATCGACCGGGCGAAAAGAGAAGAGCACAGTGTCGCACTGCTCTTTCTCGATCTGGACAACTTTAAAAATATCAACGATACCGCAGGCCATCTTGTCGGCGACAGAGTGCTCAAAACCTGTGTCAAACGCATACAGAAGCAGTTCAGGAGAGATGATCTTCTGGCACGCTTCGGCGGGGACGAATTTGTCATGATCCTGGAGTATGTCACATCTCCGATCGAAGTGGCACTGCAGGCACAGCGTCTGCTCAAACTTTTCCGCGAACCCGTCACGATCGACCAAAACAACTATTACATCACACTGAGTATCGGTATATCCGTATTTCCCAACGATGGCGGCGATATCGACGCCCTGATCAAATCTGCCGATACCGCCATGTACCGGGCCAAACGCGAGGGCAAGAACCAGTACATGTTCTACGCTCCCGATTTTACCGAAGAGTTGATGGAAGAGATGACGATCGAAACCTGCATGCGTGAATCTATCGTGAAAAAGGAGTTCGAACTCTATTATCAGCCGCAGGTGGATATGTCAAACGGCACAGTCATCGGATTTGAAGCGCTTGTGCGATGGCACCATCCTGAGCATGGTTTGATTACACCCGATCGCTTCATTCCTGTTGCAGAGAAGAGCAGACTGATCGTGCCTCTTGGAGCGTGGATTTTGAATGAAGCGTGTATGCAGGCAGCGGCATGGGTTGAGGCAGGGCTACTTGGTGAAGGGAGAATCGCGGTCAATGTCTCGGGCATACAGGTCGAAGCAAGTGATTTTATCCTGACGCTCAAAGAGGCTTTACAACGCTCCGGACTCGATCCGAAACATCTGGAGCTGGAGATCACGGAATCGGTACTCATGCGAAATCCCGATCGCTGGATCACGTTGCTCGGTCGCATCAGGGAAATGGGTATCAAAATAGCAATCGACGACTTCGGCACCGGCTACTCCTCTCTGGCTTACCTGAGACAGTTTCCCCTCAACAAACTCAAGATAGACAAATCGTTCGTCGATGACATCCCTGGCAATCCGGATGCCTGTTCGATCGCAGAGGCGGTCGTGGCACTGGCAAACAGTCTTGGATTGTCGACACTCGCGGAGGGAGTCGAAACGGAGGAACAGGCAAACTTTCTACTCTCGCTGGGATGCCAAAACGCACAGGGATATCTCTACGCAAAACCGCTGACTGCCACCGATGCACAGAAGAGACTCAAACGATCTGTATAAAAACAGATCATCTGCGCAAATGCGTTACTTGTGGTACCGGCGTCCGATCCTTTATTGATATACCATAAGTTACACAAATAGGTTTAGGGGCATATTGCCTACCATTTTTTCTTTGCTTTTCTCTTACTGACTCTATATTTATGTTACAATTTAACACTATTGTTTCGACTGATCTGTCGTACAATAGAGAGGCACGCAGACGGATCATACCTGCTTTGCAGGTTACCGATCGGACTGTGCAAAAAAGTAAAAAGGAAGAAAGATGCAGACAGAACTTAAAGAGAAGCTTGAAAAAGTTGTCGAACTGGTTAACAACGATATGGTCGATCCCGATATCGACATCGAGTATTGTATTCCAGAGGTAGCAACTACAACGGATAGTTGCGATGTTACAGGCGATCCTTATATCATCGTAAAATATAATCAAGACAAATATGTCGAGCGCAAGATACGATTGTCTAAAAAACATCTGGAGAAAGAGCCGCAGGATCTGGCGAACCTCGTGACATTCTTCATTGAACAATTTATAGAAGAGGTAGACTCCCTCAATTACGGCGCCCAATAACGGACGATCGCATATACAACATCACACAAAAAGGAAAAAGATGGAAGCAGCACTGAAAGAAAAGCTTAAAAAAGTTGTCGAGCTGGTCAACAACGATATGGTCGATCCCGATATCGACATAGAATATTGTATTCCCGAAGTGGAGACTACTGCGGATAGTTGTGATACAAGCGGAGACCCTTATCTTCTGGTTTCATATGCCGAGGACAAATATGTCAAAAGAAAAATACGCCTCTCAAAAAGCAACCTTCAGAAATCGGCGGAAGATATCGCTAACCTGGTCACATTTTACATCGAACAGTTCAAAGAAGAGATTGATTCGGTCAATATGGGATAAAACGCTACCGGTCTCCGAGATGGAGTCCGGTGATTGTCTCTGAGAAAAGTTTCTCAGGGTATGAAGAACCCACCGTGTTAGCGGTGAGCCCTGGTCTATTTACTCGTCTGCTGTAATCATCTCCATAGAGATACAGCTTCTATTCAGAAGATCAGTACATACATATACGCAAAGAGCGCATCCTTTACATCTGTCTGCATCGACATATGAGCTCTTTTTT
>JANTHT010000052.1 GCA_024762235.1 Sulfurospirillum sp. | reverse complement strand
TACAGCCCTGCTCGTAAACCGCGCGCATAACGCCAGGCTGAGCCTCTATCTGGATCAGGCCAAAGCGAAAGCGAGCACGATCGAACACGAAGCCGAAAAGATTCTGAACGATGCAAAGATTCGGGCAAAAGATCTCGAGATCGAAGCCCAAAACGCATACGAAAAGAAGAAGCAGCAACTGCTGCGCGACTATGAAGCGCGTTTTGCAAAACTGGAACAGAAAGAGCGTGATGTCAACGAACTCTTTAAAGACGAGCTCAAGAACATCATGCTCGAAAAAGAGGAGCTCAAGAGAGAAAAAGGGGCCCTGCAGCGCTACAAAGAGGAGCTTACACAGCTGGAGACATCGCTCAGAACACGGCTGGAAGATGCCGACAAACTGATCGAAAAGTCCGCCGGTATGACGAAAGCGGAAGCGACCGACGTGGTCCTCAAACGTACCGAAGAGGAGGCAAGGGCGCAGATCGCGCATATTGTCAGAAAGTACGAAAAAGAGGCGCATGAAAAGGCAAAGAAACATGCCAACTACATTATCGCACAGGCAACGACCCGTTATGCCGGAGAATTCGCCGCAGAGCGCCTCATCAATACCGTCAATCTGAGCAGCGACGATCTTAAGGGACGCATCATCGGCAAAGAGGGGCGTAACATCAAGGCACTGGAGATGATTCTGGGGGTGGATGTGATCATCGACGACACACCCAACGTCATCATCCTGAGCAGTTTCAATCTCTATCGCCGTGCCATTGCCACGAAAGTGATCGAAGAGTTGATCGCAGACGGACGAATCCAGCCGGCGCGCATCGAAGAGATCTACAAAAAGGTGAGTGAAGAGTTCGAACAGAGTATCTATGAAGAGGGGGAGGAGATACTTCTCGATTTCGGCATCACCGATATGCATCCGGAGATTGTCAAACTGATCGGGAAGCTAAAGTTCCGCGCCTCCTACGGACAGAATGCACTGGGCCACTCTCTGGAAGTCGCCAATCTTGCCGGAATCATAGCGGCGGAGTGCGGGGGCGATGCCACACTCGCGCGTCGTGCCGGCATACTGCATGATATCGGTAAAGCGCTCACCCACGACTTTGCGGGCAGTCATGTCGACCTGGGGGCGGAAGTGTGCCGCCGTTACAACGAACACCCCGTTGTCATCAACGCCATCTATGCACACCATGGATATGAAGAAGCCAACAGTGTCGAATCTGCCGCTGTCTGCACCGCGGATACGCTTTCGGCTGCAAGACCGGGCGCCAGACGCGAAGTACTCGAAGCGTTTCTAAAAAGGGTCGAAGATATCGAAGCGATCGCTACAGGCAAAAAAGGTGTCAAAAATGCCTACGCCATCAATGCCGGACGGGAGATACGCGTCATCGCCAATGCACGCCTCGTCAACGACGACGAAGCGGTCCTCCTGAGCAAAGAGATCGCCAAAGAGATCGAAGAGAAGGTGCAGTATCCCGGAGATATCAAAGTCAATGTGATACGTGAACTGCGTGCCGTCGATTATGCCAGATAACGCGGATGCGAACCTATACTTTTTCAGAGATTTTTTCGGAAATCCGGAAGTATCGCAAAGCGCTTCTGATCGCCAACGTGCTGGCACTTCTGGCCGCTCTTTTCGCGGCACCCGCACCACTGCTGATACCGCTGCTTGTCGATGAAGTCCTTCTGCACAAACCGGGACGTCTCACAGAATCGATCGATATGCTCTTTTGGGGACCGTTGCCCGCCTGGGGCTATGTTATGGTCGTATTGGCTGCCACACTGATCCTGCGCGGCCTCTACTTTCTCTTCGGTCTCTTTCAGACATGGTACTTCACGATCATCTCCAAAAATATCACGTTCAAGATCCGAAGAGATCTTCTGCGGCAGATCGAACGCGTCAGCCTCAAAGAGTATGAGACGATCGGAAGCGGCAAGATCGCCTCTTTATGCATCGTCGACGTCGATACGATAGACACTTTCCTCTCCAAATCGATCAGCTCCCTGATCATCTCGGTGTTGATGATCGTCGGCGTATCGGTTGTGTTGTTGCTGATCCACTGGAAACTGGCACTCTTTATCCTCCTTTTCAACCCCTTTGTGGTCTATCTGACCAGCCGTATCGCACGCAATGTCTCAAAATACAAAAAACGGGAAAACAGTATTATCGCCAATTTTCAGGAGTCGCTGAGTGAGACGCTGGAACTCTTTTCACAAGTGCGTGCCGCCAATGCGGAAGCGCGTTTTTTCGGAAAACTCCTTGGACTGGCAGAGGAGATCAGAGAGAGAGGTATCGCCTTCGCCTTCAAGTCCCAGATCTCCACGAAGGGGAGCTACATGCTCTTTCTGACAGGATTCGAGATCTTTCGGGCCGCCGGAATTCTGATGGTCGCCTACTCCGATCTGACGATCGGTCTGATGCTCGCCATTTTCGGTTATCTGTGGGTGATCGTCTCACCGATCAACGAAATCATCAATATCCAGTACGCCTATCACAATGCCAGGGCCGCACTCGAACGGATCAACACGATTTTCGCACTCGAAAAAGAGCCCCGTTTTCCACACAGGCGAAACCCTTTCGTGCAGCGCCGCGCCAACAGCGTCAAACTGGACAACGTCACTTTCGGTTATAGCGGCGAAGCGCCCGTGCTCGACGGTGTATCACTCGAAATACCCGCCGCAAAAAAGGTAGCCATCGTCGGCGCCAGCGGGAACGGAAAGAGTACGATCGCACAATTGATCGTCGGTTTTTATCAGCCCGATGCCGGAGATATCCTCTATGACGGAATCACTTTTCGTGAGATAGGGCTCGATGTCGTCAGGGAGCATGTCTATCTGGTGCTGCAGAGTCCGATGCTCTTCAACGAAACGATTCTCTTCAATCTCACTTTCGGTAAAGAGGTGGATCGGGGGAAGATCGAAGCGGCGCTGGCGATCGCAGAGCTCAAAGCTTTCGTCGAGAGTCTGCCGGAGGGGCTTGAGACGCGTGTGGGCAAAAACGGTATCAAGCTCTCCGGCGGGCAGAGGCAGCGTATCTCGATCGCGCGCATGATCATCGCCGATCCCAATATCGTCATCTTCGACGAATCGACTTCGGCACTCGATACACAGACAGAAGCGCGTCTCTTCGAAAACCTGCAGAAGTTTCTGGCAGAGCGTACGACCATCATCATCGCGCACAGGCTGAGCACGATCGAAAATGCCGACTATATCTATCTCCTCGACGAGGGGCATATCAAAGAGCATGGAACACTGGAAGCGCTGCTTGCCACACAGGGCCACTTCAGCACCTTTTTCAAACCATAACATCAATAATCGCAGGGGAACAGTATGGAAGATATCTTCAATTCACTCACCACTTACGGCTACATCGCACTCTTTCTCTATTCGCTGGGGGGAGGTTTTTTCGGTCTGATCGCTGCGGGTGCACTCAGCTATCTGGGAAAGATGGATATCGTCATCTCGATGCTCGTCGTCTTCGTCGCGAACTATCTGGGAGATATGCTCCTCTTCTATATGGCGCGCTACAACCGGCAGATGATCACACCCTACATGCAGAAGCACCGCAGAAAATTTGCGCTTTCGCAACTGCTAGTCAAGAAATATGGCGACTTCGCGATATTTCTGCAAAAGTTCATCTACGGGGTCAAAACGCTCGTACCGATAGCGATGGGGCTGGGTAAATACAGTTTTCTGCGTTTCGGTATCCTCAACATTCCGGCAACGGCGCTCTTTGTCCTCTTTTTCGGCATGCTCAGTTACAAAGGGGGCAAACATATCGTCGCACTCTTCGCGCAGATCAAAGAGACTCCCTGGATCATGCCGCTCATACTGGCGACACTGCTGGGTGGTATCTGGTGGTATTTTCATAAAGTGACACATAAACGGTGAAGATCTCTGTCGTCATTCCGACATACAATCGCAACCTCCTTGTCAGACGTGCGATCGATTCGGTACTGGCACAGAGACTTCAGCCGGATGAAATCATCGTCGTGGATGACGGTTCGGATGATGATACCGTTGCCTCCCTGCAAGGGTACAAGCGGCGTATCACGCTGATTGTGCAGAAGAACAGCGGCGTATCGGCTGCCAGAAACAGGGGTATTGCAGCAGCAAGAGGGGCATGGATCGCCTTTCTGGACAGTGACGATACATGGCATCCGCAAAAACTCTTACTGCAGAGAGATCTGCACCGAAAAACGCCAGGCTTACGCTGGTCGCATACCGGGGAGCGATGGATACGAAACGGGCGGGAAATCAGGCAGAAAAGAGATCACGCCAAACCGGAAGGCGATGCTTTTGTCGAGAATCTTCCCTTTTGCAAAATCGCCCCCTCCTCGGTACTGATCCATCGCTCTCTCTTTACGGAAGCGGGCTGTTTCGATACCGCACTGCCCGTTTGTGAAGATTACGACCTCTGGCTGCGCTTTCTCAGATGCGCACCGGTCGGTCTGGTCGACAAACCTCTGGTGACCAAATATGCCGGCCATTCGCAACTCTCTTTTATGGGATACATGATGGATTACTACCGGATCATCGCACTGATGAAACAGTTGCCGGACGAAGCGGTCAAAGAGGAGATAGCGCGGAAAAATGAGATCCTGAAGAGAGGGGCGCAAAAACATGCAAATCCCGGGATGGCACGTTTTTGCGAATCGGTGGCGCGAAAATTACGCGAGTTCGACACTCTCTAGCACCACCGGTTCGGTCGTCAGCTCCAGCTCCGCCCTGCCGATGTAGTACCCTTGTGAATAGTCGATGCCGATTGCGTTGATGATATCGAAGATCTCTCTGTCTGCCACATATTCCGCCACCGTTTTTGCACCGATCTTGTCGGCGAAGACTTTGATCGTCTCGACCGTCTGGCGACACGCTTTGGAAGTGGCGATATCCTTGATCAGGGAGCCGTCCATCTTGATGATATCGGGTTCGAATTCGATGATACGGATGAAATTGGAAAATCCGCTGCCAAAATCGTCGATCGCAATCCTGATACCGTAACTTTTGGCAGTTGTGATAAACTCTTTGACGACATCATAGGAGTTGGTCTCTTTGTCTTCGAGCAGTTCGAAGATGATCTTATTCGTGATATCGGCATTTTTTTGCATCGCTTCGAGCAGGAAAGCACGCATGACGGGATCCTCGATATCGAGGGAAGAGAGGTTGATCGATATCTCACAACCGTTTTCCCGCACCTTCCGCATCACTTTTTCGATCAGCAGCTTCGTGATATAGGGATAGAGTTTTCCCTTTTTGGAAGCTTCGAGAAAGTAGGGTTGCGGAAAAACGATATCGTAGTTGTCATCATACATGCGCACCAGCGCTTCGTAGCGTTTGATCTCACCTGTTTTGTTGTTGTAGATCGGCTGGAAGAAGGGGACGATCTTGTCCTCTTTGAGCGCCTGTTTGATCACTTTGAGAATCTTGAGATTTTCCCGTATACTCTCTTTGAGTGCATCGATATTTCCGCTCGAAAGCAGATACTCTTTCTTTTCATTTTTTGCCACTCCGAGAATCGCATTGGCATCTTCATAGAGTGTGGCAGGTTCCGTGTCTGCGTACGCCATCGTGATATTGACATAAAATTCGTAGATATCGTAAGTGAACCGGCTCTTCTTGACATGTTCGATAAAGTTGGCACAGAAGGCTTCGGCGCGCTTCTCATCGAAATCGCCGCTCTCTGTCAATACGGCATATTCACCGTTGGAAAGATGGTATATTTTATGCTCGGGCAGAAGCGCACAAAACTGTTTCAATGTACCCAGGAAAGCGTTGTCAAGTTTCTCGGCGATTTCTGTTCCGAAAAAGTTCTCATTGAGCGTATAGTTGTCCATATGAAGCAGAAAGAGTCCCTGAGTTGCAGGGACGTTTTCATGAATATCTTTCAGAAGCGCTATTTTATTGGGATAACCGCTGGAGGCGTTGATCGAAGCGAGAATATATTTTTTGTTGAGTCTGGCGGTCTCTATGTATGCCCTGCAGCGCGCTTTGAGTTCGAGTTTGTCGAAAGATTTGTTGATAAAATCGTTGACACCGCACTCCAGTGCCCGGATCTTGTCTTCCTGACTCTCGAGTGATGTGATCATCAGAATCGGCGTTCTCTGAATCTGTTCGATCTGCCGAATCTTCTCTGTCGCTTCGAATCCGTCCATCTTCGGCATCATCGCATCCATCAGAATCAGGTCCGGCTTGTATGTCAGCGCTTTCTGAATCGCTTCCGCACCATCTTTCGCATCGATAAAACTGTACCCTTCCTCTTTGAGTGAGAGTTTGATCGTCATGCGATTGACAGCGATATCGTCTACAATCAGTATCGTCGGTTGCATCAGATCACCTCGGGAACGGAGATTTCGCTGATCAGAGCTTCGAGTTGTGCATAGTGCTGCATATAGTCGATTGCCTGTTGTGCTTTCGCAGCTTCTTCGAGTGTTTTCGCCGCCAGATAGAGCGGTTCAAGCGTCAGGTTGGCAGCACTTCCCTTGATCGAATGGGCATGCTCTCTGATAGCATCAAAATCATCCATCTCTATCGCAACTTTAAGTGCCTGCATGCTGGCATGTGCTGTCTCCAGAAACATCTCCAGCAGCATTGCCACCTCTTCATTTTCAAAACCGAGTTTTGCCGCCAGGCTCTCTATATCTATTTTCATGCTACGCGCTCCTTTTTCGGGGTTATAAATTTATTGAACATTTCGACGAGTTTCTCTTTGTTGACCGGTTTGGTCAGGTATTCATCCATACCCGCTTCCAGAAAACGCTCTCTGTCGCCTTTGAGTGCATTGGCCGTCAGGGCGACGACCGGCGTATGGGTGCGGTTTTCCCGCTTTTCGATCTCCAGTATCTGTTTCGTCGCTTCGATCCCGTTCAGATTGGGCATGTTTTCATCCATCAGGATCAGATCGTAGTAGTTCTCCCGGAACTTCTCTACCGCTTCGACACCGTCGTTGGCGATATCGAAGATGAGACTGAACTTTTTGAGTATCAGACTCATAAACATCTGATTGGCTTTGTTGTCTTCCACCAGGAGGATACGGCGTCCCTCTATATTTGCCGTTTCGCTTTCGAGGCCTCTTTTGTACGCTTTGTATTTGCCTGGTTCTACAGGGATCGAGAAGTAGAAGCGGCTGCCGTGTCCGGGGCGGCTTTCGAGTTTGAGCTCTCCGCCAAGCATCTGAACCAGTTTGGAACTGATCGTCAGTCCAAGTCCCGTACCGCCAAATTTTCGGGTGGTCGAGGTCTCCGCCTGAGAGAAGGCTTTGAAGATATCGGCCTGCTTCTCCTCGGGGATGCCGATTCCGTTGTCCTTGACACTGGCGGTGAAATAGCCCTCCTTGTAACCGATCGCCAGTTCGACACGGCCGTTGCGCGGTGTGAACTTGATGGCGTTGGAGAGGAGATTGGCGATCACCTGTTTGATGCGCAGGGGATCGCTGACGAGCGCTTTGGGCATATCCTTTTGCATGTTGATCGTCAGGGAGACACTCTTCTCACTCGCCTTGGCACGGAAGAGATCGGCAAGCGTCGACATCTCTTCATAGGTATTGAAATCGATCTTTTCGATCTGAAGATTGTTGCTTTCGATCTTGCTGAAGTCGAGGATATCGTTGATGATACCCAGCAGTGTATTGGAAGAGCTCTGGATCGTCTGGATATATTTCAGTTTTTCGGGATCGCTCTCTTTTTCGCGGAGCAGGTCGATAAAGCCGAGTATCGCATTGAGCGGGGTGCGTATCTCATGTGACATGTTCGCCAGAAAGTCGGACTTTGCCTTGCTCGCCTGTTTCGCCTTGAGTGCCATCTTCTGCGCCTCTTTGTTGGCTGCTTCGATTCGGTCGCTGTTGATGATGATCTGTTTGCTGATCAGGTTGCTCAGGTAGAGGAGCGAACCGATCACGAAGATGATTGCCAGCAACTCATACCCCACATAGCGATCCTTTTTGAGAGCGATCTCGTCTCTGAGACGGTTGATCTGATAGATCGTCTGATTGATCAGGGAGTTGGTAGTGAGTTGCATATGTTTGATCGTCTCGTTGAGTGCGTTGGCGAAATCCTCTCCCGTCCTCTCACTCTGCAACAGACCCCTCAGTTTCGCCAGATCCTGACGCAGTTTCATGTGGGCGAGTGTGTTGAAACTGTCGAACTGCGGACTGTAACTTTCGGGTTTGTAATGGATCTGCTGGGTACTGGTCAACTGCAGTGCACCGCCGCTTTTGAGGATATTGAGATAGTGCGTGATCTGATCCAGTTTGTCACGTAACTTCTCCCTGAAGTAGCCGTTCGCTTCATTTTTGACCAGCAGCAGATCGGAGATATTTTCCCGCACACCCATCAACGATGCAGAGATCTTCTCTTCGATCAACTTTTTGGTTTCGAGATTTTTGGTCTGCGAATCGAGATCGTCAATCATCCCCGTGAAGATGTAGTTGAGTGCCCCCAAAATAAAAATACCGCCCAGAAAGAGCCGGAAAAGTGACTGCAGATCTTTGTATGTCTGGTTCTGATAGGTTTTGTTCATACCCTGTTTCCTTCATTTAATGCGCATAAAATATTAAATATTTAACTTTAGTGCACACATATGTAAAAGTTATCTATCTTATATCGACGAAGATCAGGTTTATTAAAGGGGTAAAGCGAAATTTATCGGGAATTTATGGGGCAGAGAAGCTGCTCTCAGGCGAGAGACCCTGAAATATCAGGGTCTGATGACGTTACCGACGCCGACACCCACATCGACACCGCCGACATTGACCGTCTTGCTGGCACCGATATTGGCGTAGGGTGTGGAGATACAGCCGCCCAGCAGAAGCAGGCAGCAAAGCAGCATCGCCGCTTTTTTCAGTGAGATAGATGCAAATGACATGGGAAACCTCCTGTGTTGAGTTCTTTCATCATACCCAAAAATCGTGAAATTATCTGCGTCTGGCGTAAAAATCACGGCGAAACGTTTCAAATTTTCCCGCGATGATCGCTTCGCGCATCTGACGCATCAGTGTCAGATAGTAGTGGAGGTTGTGCAGTGTGGCGAGTCTGAAGTAGGTGAGTTCCCTGGCGCGGTAGAGATGGTTCAGATAGCCTCTGGAGTAGTTGCGGCATGTGTAACAGTCGCAGGCCGGATCGATCGGATCTTCGTCCAGCTTGTAACGCGCCGCCTTGATGCCCACTTTGCCGAACGTGGTGAAGAGGGTCCCGTTTCTTGCGTTGCGAGTCGGCATGACACAGTCGAACATGTCGATACCGCGCGCGACATTTTCGACCAGATCTTCGGGCGTGCCGACACCCATCAGATAACGCGGTTTCTCTTTTGGCATGAACGGTGTCGTAAAGGCGACCGTATCGTACATCTGTGCGTTACTCTCCCCGACGCTGAGACCGCCTATGGCAAACCCGTCGAAATCGAGTGCACAGAGCCCTTTTGCAGAGATTTCACGATATTTGGGCGACGTGCCGCCCTGGATAATTGCAAAGATATTCTGTTCCCTGCCGATACCCCGCGCCTGCATCTGCCGGTGATAGCGGATCGATATTTCCGCCCAGCGCGTGGTCCGTTCGATCGAGAGGGCGATACGCTCCTCTTCGGCAGGCAGGGCGATCAGATCATCCAGAATCATCATGATGTCACTGCCGAGATTGTACTGGATATCGAGCACCTTTTGCGGTGTGAAGTAGTGCATCGATCCGTCGATGTGGCTCTTGAAGGTGATGCCGTCGGGATCCGGCGTGGCGTGTTTGCTGAGCGAAAAAGCCTGAAAACCGCCGCTGTCGGTCAGAAAACTCCGGTGATATTTCGTAAAACCGTGCAATCCGCCGAAGTGCTTGACCGTCTCGTCACCGGGACGCAGATAGAGGTGGTATGTGTTGGCGAGGATGATGTCGGTTTCGAGGAGGTCGAGCATGTCATGCGCATCGAGCCCCTTGACCGAACCGGAGGTACCCACCGGCATAAAGACCGGAGTCCGGATCGTGCTGTGGGCCGTTGTGAGGGTACATGCGCGTGCCTCACCGTCGGTATGCGCTACAAAAAACTGCATCAGCGCAGAATCACCCGTGCGTTGATCGGCTGTACCGGTCTGTCGTTCGGGTGGCCGATTTCGTCATAGAGACGCCTGATCTGGGCGCGGGATGCCGTCACAGGCTTTTTGAAGACAACCCATACGACACCTTCGGAGCAGGGTGGGGTGGTCAGGGAGCCGTTGTAACGGTAGTAGTCGACATCTTTCGGCAAAAGTGCCAGCGCATTTGCGGTATGGAGCAGCTTTTTGGCGACGTTTGCCTCTTTGGAGAGCACTTCAACTATTTTTGTAATCTCCGGATTCTCTGCCCCCTCTTCGAACATGACTGACAGAATTGCAATATTGCCATGCTTGTCCTGATGCAAAAACTGCGCTTCCATAGGGTAGCGTTTTCCTGCTATGGTCGTTTCGCCGGGTGTACGGAAATGAAACTGCCTGAGTCCATACATGTGCCCATCGATGGTTACACTGCTTCCCGGACGGTAGTTCACCTGGACAGCATGCTCTTTGATCACCACATGCTCTCCAGCGCTGAAATAGTGAAAAGCGATCCGTTTTTTATCCACAGCCCTTGCATCGGCGATATCAACGGGGGACTGGTTTTTTCCCTCCTTGCACATAAAGAAATCTTTCTCAAGATCTCCCCACTGTTGCGGACCATAGGACGCTGTATATCCCCACTGATGCACAGCTTCCGCTTCGTGTAGCGGATGTTTTGCAGCACAACCGCCCAGTACCTCTAACAGCAGGACCGCCGAAAAGAGTATCCACCCTTTTGTCATCATCTGCCTCCTTATACGATATACGATGATTTTAGCAAAATCTCTTTTATATGTTATAATCCCGTTATGCAGAGCCTCAACAGAATCATCGATATATTAGAAGAACGCAATCTCTTTCTCACCGGCGGGGCAGGCGTTGGCAAAAGTTTCCTGACCAAAGAGCTGATCCGCCACTACCACAAGGAGTATCAGGGCGTCGTCGTGCTCGGTTCAACCGGTATCTCCGCGGTCAATGTCGGAGGCCAGACGATCCACAGCTTTTTCGTTTTCGGCATCGCGAACGATCTCGAGAGGCTCACCGCAAACGACCGCTATAACAGAAACCGCCTCAAAGAGCTCTGTAAAATCCTGAAAAGTACCGACCTGATCATCATCGACGAGATATCGATGGTCAGTGCCGATCTTATGGAGATGATTCTCTATCGCCTGCGCCAGTGCAAATATAATGGTCGATTGATGGTCGTGGGTGATTTTTACCAGCTGCCGCCGGTCCAAAAAAGAGGCGCAGCGCCCTCCGACAGCATGCTTGCACAGGGACTCTACGCTTTCGAGAGCAGTGCCTGGGAGACGTTTGACTTCATGACTGTGGAGTTGACAAAGATCAAGCGCACCGCAAACGAAACGTTTATGCAGATTCTGGAAAAGGTGCGCAGGGGAGAG
>JANTHT010000051.1 GCA_024762235.1 Sulfurospirillum sp. | reverse complement strand
ATATCTTTTTCGATACGTGACTGCAGCGTGCTCTTCTTCTCTTCCATCTCCTCCCGGATCGTTTCTATATAGGGACGCGCTTTTTCGTCGACTTCTCTCTCTGCGCGCTCCAGCGCCTCTTTCAGTGCATTTTCCAGACCTTCGAGATCTTCGAGTGTCTGCCGCAGCTCTTTTTGCGCCTTTTCAGTACTCTCTTCTTTGAGTGACTCTATGCGATCTTCGATCTCCACGATTTTGGCTTCCACCGCTTTCCTTGCACCCTCCACGGCGCCTTCCACCGTCTCTTTCAGCGCCTCTTCTTTCTCCTGCGCCGCACCGGCCGCCGCCTCTATCACAGCGGTAACGCTCTCTTTGACACTTTTTGTCGTCGTTTTCGCTTCATTCAGCGCATTTTGGACCGCTTCATAGGCGATGATAGTGACACGTTCTCTCACCGCTTCACCCTTGTCGACAACCTCTTCGACACTTTTATGGACACTCTCTTTCAAAATCCCGAGAAGATGCGCACTCTTCGTGCGGAGCTCTTCCAGCGCCGCTTCCATCTTCGTTTTCGTCTCCTCTTCAAACTGTTGCGCCGCTTCTTTTGTGCCTTCAAGCGCGCTGTTCAGACGCTCGGCAAGGCGCGCCTTTTCTGCCTCGGCTTCGATTTTGAGCTTGAGTATCTCATATTCCAGGCGGGAAATCTTCTCTTCACTCTCCTTGCGAATCGTACCGATGACACCGTTTATCACCTCTTCGATCTCGATCTTTTTGACTTCGCCTTTGACCTTCATCTGAAGGATGGCACTATGGGCAGCTTCTCTCGCAGTTTTTTGGATCTCTTCGACACTCGTTTCACCCTTTTCGAGTGCCTTTTTGACAGCCTCTTCCACCACCTTGCGTACATTTTCCGCTGTCGCTTCTCCACGCTCCTGCAGCGCGTGAATCTTTTCAGTAATCTCTTTTTTCAATGCTTCCATGGATACCCTCCTGTTGCTTGATATATAACGTATTATAGAGCAAAAACACTCTTCTGTTCTGTATGCTGGCTAACACTGGAATATCCGCTGCATCGGGATTTTTTGTTCTTTGTACTTTCGATCTTTCTGACTTCCCCTCTCACTGTGTTTGGGATATCAAAACAACCTTCCGATCTTTCTGAATCCGTACCAGTAGAGCAGTATCCCCAGGATCAGTACGCCGCTGAAGTAGGGCCAGAGGTCTACAAATGCCGTTCCCCGGTAGAAGATGCTTTCACTTCCTTCTATGTAGTAGCGCAGCGGAGAAAAGAGTGACATGGTCTGTAAAAACGGGTGCATGGCATAGATGGGGGTCCAGGCGCCGCTGAGGAAGATGAGCGGCATCATGATGATGATCGAGAGTTGCGCGACCTGCATGACACTTTTGCTTACTGCTGCGACAAAGAGCCCGATCCCGGCACTTGAGAGAGAGTAGAAGAAAGTCAGCAGCATGAAGGCCCAGAAGGAGCCGTTGAGCGGGGTGTCGAACGCACCCAGTACGACAAACCCGAGCGCCAGGACGACACCTCCCAGTACGATCGCCACCTGAGAGAGCGATTTGGCGAGGATTGTCACCCTCGGGTCGACGGGCATCAGCAGCATGATATCCCAGGTACCGTCCTCCTTCTCCTTCACAAATGCCGCAGCGGTGAGTATCACGATCAGCAGGGTGATGACCGACAGCAGTTCCGTCAGAGCCATGAAGCTTTTGTTGTCGGCATTTTGGTTGAAGAGTTTGTGTGATTTTATCTCGACGGGGAAGTCGAGTTTGGCAAATTCGAGTACGATATTTTGAAGGTAACCGAGTGTGGTAAAGGCTTGGGATGCGGCGGTAGCATCGAGCAATAGATTGAGTTGTGCATTTGCACCTCTGCGATACGCCTTTTCGAAATCCCGGTCGAAGAGGATTCCCACCAGAATCTCTTTGTCGAAGATGGCCCGGCTGAGCGCCTCCTGAGACAGAAACCGCCTTGGCGGGTCAAATTCCGGTTTGTGCAGATGGGAGAGGATCTTTTTGCTGATGCCGCCGCCCGTCTCATCGACGTAGCCCACTTTGACGTTGCGCGGTTTGATCTGTATGCCCGCACCTGCGACATAGATGTCGGCAGTAAAGGAGTAGAGTACCACGGCGATCAACCCGACAGAGCGCAGAAATCCAAAAAGTTCTTTATTGAAAACTGTCAAAAAAGCTTTCACCTGAGCTCCTTTTTCATCAGAAAAGTTCCCAGAGACAGGACCGTCACACCATAGAGCAGGAGGATGCCCAGATAGAGCAGTGACTTTTCGGAAGAGAGTCCCTCTCCGATCAGAAAAGTGTCGTAGACGATATGGTTGTAGTACATGACCGGAAACATATGCGCTTCGTAGTAAGACTCTCCCTCCATCGAAGAGATCGGCATCAGGATACCCGAATATAGAAATCCGGGGATGATCGTGATGATGACTGTCAGTACGATCGCGACGATTTGCCTGCGGGTGATGACAGAGACGAGCATGCCGATTCCCAGACTGCTGAGTATGTAGAGTTCGGAGGTGAGCCAGTAGAGTGTGAAACTTCCACGAAACGGCACTTCGAAAAGTCGGGTTGCAATCAGAAAGAGGATGAAGATATTGACCGAGTGAAGTAGAAAAACCGGAAGTAGTTTCGCGATGAGAAACTCTCTTTTACTGACGGGCGAAGCGTAAAAGTTGAAGATCGTTCCCTGCTCCTTCTCCTTGACGATTAGCAGTGCAGAGAGTATGGCCGGGGCGACCAGCAGCACCAGCCCGATCAATCCCGGCACGATGGCGTCTTCGTCCCGCATCGCCTGATTGAAGAGGGCGCGCTGGTTGATGGTGATCATCCCTTTTGGCGCTATCCCCATCTTTGCCGCCGCTTCGGAAGCGCTTTGTAAAATCACCCCCTGCACATAACTCTCCATCGTCGTACCCCGTGTCGGAAATGCGGCATCGACGAAGACGCCGATCTCACTCTTTTGCCCATGCAGCAGCCGTTTCTCGAATGAAGCGGGGATGATGACAAGGATGTCTGTTTTGGCCTGTTTGATGCGGTGGAGCGCCTCCTTCTCACTCATGTGCATCACGGTGGTGTCGAAGTAGCGGGAGTGTTCAAATTTGGCGGTTAGAAGCCGTGAGTATTTACTCTGGTCGTTGTCGATGATGAGCGTTCTGGCATGGGTCACATCCATGCGTATGCCGTAGCCGAAGAGGAGCAGCACCATGGAGGGCATCAGATAGACCATGACGATCAGTCTCGTGCGGAAAAGTTCACTGAACTCTTTGAGCATATAGGCTTTGATCACACCCGCTTTCATTGTTTCTCCTCATAAAAGTGCAGGAAAATATCCTCAAAGCTCCTGGCATCGGGAAAGCGTTTGTGGAGGTTGGAGACTGTGTCGTCGGCGATCTTTCTGCCTTCTCGCAGCAGCACCACACGGTCGCAGAACTCCGCTTCGCTCATGTAGTGGGTTGTGATGAGGATGGAGATCCCCCAGCGCTCTTTGAGCAGTTCCAGCATCTGCCAGAACTGGCTGCGGGCGATCGCGTCGACACCCGATGTCGGTTCGTCCAGAAAGAGCACAACCGGTTCATGCAGCAGCGCCGCGGCGACGGAGAAGCGCTGGTTGATCCCCAGCGGCAGTTCCGTGGGAAGTGTATCCAGATAAGCGGTAAATCCCAGCTCTTCGCTGTAGCGATCGATGCGCGCCAGAGCAGTCGCTACCGGGATATTGTGCATGTTGGCGAAGTAGAGGAGATTTTCACGTACCGTCAACTCTTTATAGAGGGCGAAATGCTGACTGACGTAACCTATCTGGGCTTTGAGTTTCTGGCGGTCTCGAAAGCTCCGTATCGGCTGTCCCAGTAGGGTGAGTTCCCCTTCGTCGATAGGGTAGAGTCCCAGCAGCATCTTCATGAAAGTGGTCTTGCCCGCACCGTTGGCACCCAGCAATCCCAGTATCTCCCCTCCGTTAAGCTGCATGTCGATATGGTCGTTGGCGATAAATTTTCCGAAACGTTTGGTGAGTCCTCGCGCCTCCATCACGACAGACGGTATCGGTTCCGCACCCTCTCTGGGAGTCACTTCGATACTGCGAAGCTGTTTCCCTTTTTGCAGCGCGTTGACGAAAAATAACGCTTCGAGCGTCGGCTCTTTTTTGGGGGCGTCGAGCGGATCGAGGCTGTAGGTATAGTGGCCCGTTTCGAGACATCTGTCGCTTCTGCAGGGCACAGGTGCATAGGTATCATCCCGTACCTTTTCAAGCAGTGTTTCACCGGTGCCTCTGGCGATGATCTCCCCCTCGTCGAAAAGAAGCACACGGTCCATCCGTGCCGCCTCCTGCATGTAGGCGGTGCTGACCAGTGCGATCGTCCCCTCTTCACGGCGGATGTTGTCCAGGATCTCCCACAGCTCCATACGGCTGAGCGGGTCGACACCGGTGGTGGGTTCATCGAGGATGAGCAGTTTCGGGCGGTGCAGCAGTGTACAGATGAGCGAGAGTTTCTGCATCATGCCGCCGCTCAGTTTGCCCGCCTGACGATCGGTGAACTTCGAGAGCCCCGCCATGTGCAGCAACTTTTTTCTGTAAGAGAGAGAAGCCGCATCTATCGGGACTTCACGGATATGGGAGAAAAAATCGAGATGTTCCCTGACTGTCAATGTTTCGTAGAGTACCAGTCCGATCCCCTGCGGCATGAGGCCGATCTGCTCTTTAAGCGGTTCGGCTTCCTTTGGAGAGTGAAAGGTGTGCCCCGCAAAGGTGACTGCGCCGCTGAAGCGGATCACCCCGGCGATGGCATGCATCAGAGAGCTCTTGCCTGCGCCATCCGCCCCGATAAATCCTATGATCTCACCCTCTTCGGCGTTCAGTGAAGCGTTTTTGATGCCAGTGATATTTTTGTAGGTGATGGTGACATCATGCACTTCAAGAGCGGGCATGATTCACCTTCGCACCAGGAAAAGGGTGCGCAGCCAGAAAAGCAGGCCCGTCGTACCCGTGCCAAGCAGTGAAAAGAGAAGGGCGCTCTGTAGACCGACATGCTCCCAGAGCATCCCGCAGACATAGGCGCCGAGCGCTCCGAAGAGTGCCACACCCGCGTAAAATATACCGTAGACCGAGCCTCTGTTGTCACTGTTTGAGGCGATATAGGCGCGGTTGGCGTTGAGTGAAGCGACGGTGAAGAGTCCCAGAAATCCATACGCCAGCCATGTCAGCGCAGCGATCTCGAACCAGAGCAGCACCTGCGCGGTGATACCGCTGAGGTAGGCAAAGAGCAGCACCCGGTCCGCGCCGATACGGTCGATCAGCACCCCCAGGCGGTAACTGGTCACTGTCTGGATCAGTGTCGAGACGATGAAGAGCAGCGGGATCAGCGTCGTGGCGATCCCCACCTCTTTCGCCTGCATCGTAAAGAAGGCTTCGTTGAACATGAAGAAGACGAAAAGAAAATAGAAAAAGAGTTTTTTGACAGTCGCTTTGTCGCTCTCGGTCAGCATAATGCGTTGTTTGGTCTCTGTATGCGGTTTTTTGGGCACATCTTTGACGAAAAAGGCGATCAGCACCAGGCCGATCAGCCCCGGGATCAGCGTCGAGAGGAAGATGGTGCGCATGACCCCTTCACTCTGGCCGAAGTACCAGAGCAGGCCAAAGAGCAGGATTGTGCCGCTCAGTTCCCCGGCGATGTCGAGTGTCTTGTGAAATCCGAAAGTCCTGCCGGAAGCCTTTTTGTGACTGTAGTGGGCGATCATGGCATCTTTGGGGGCGGAACGCAACGCTTTGCCCAGACGCTCGAGCGCTTTGAGTCCCGCGACGCTTTTGTAGCCGTGTGTCAGGCCGATCAGCGGCTTGGAGAGTGCGGAGAGGCCGTATCCGCCCACGACCAGCGGCTTGACGATACCGTAACGATCGCTGATGTAGCCCGAAAGCAGACGCAGCGCGTAAGAGACGAAGGTCGCCACGGCGACGATGATTCCCAGTTTGTCCACCCCTTCATGCAGTGCGACGACGACGAAGATTGGCAGGATCGGGTTGATCATGGCCGACGCCATATCGGTAAAGAAACTGACCCAGCCGAGCATGACGACATTGCGGTCGATGCGTGTGGTCGTATCGGGATGGTGTTGTTGATTTTCAGTTTTTTCAGATCGCATCAGAGCACCGGTATTTCGTTGAGTGATTTGGGCAACCCTTTGCCGTCCAGCGATATGACACCGATGGCGGGGATACCGAGTTTGAGCAGCGGATCGGGTTTGAGCGGTTTGAGATGCACGGCGAAAACGCGTTGGATGCGGTCAGAGCGCACACTCACCTCCTTGGGGGTGAACTCCGCCTTCTGCGCGATGCGCACTACCTCCGCTTCGATGGGTCTGTCGGGCCATGCGTCGAGAAAGATGACCGCTTTGTCATGCAGCTTGATCTTGCCGTTTTGCAGGGTATCGACAAAGATCTTCAGGTAGAGGGAGTGCGGATCGATGAGGGTGGCGACCGGCATGCCCGCGCCGATCACCTCTCCGGCATTGGCGATCTTTTCGACGGCAAATCCATCCAGGGGCGAGCGCAGCGTCATCTCGTCGATCACCGCTTCGAGCTGCTGCTTCTGCGCTTCGAGCGCGCCGATGCCATCTTTGAGAGCCTGCAGTCTCTTCTGCGCCGCTGTCGCGTCCCGCAAGTCACTCTGCGCGATCCTGACCGCTTCGTGCAGCTGTGCCGCTTTCTGCTCCAGTGCGTCGAGGCTGTTTTTGTCGGCGGTATACTTGAGTTTCGCTTTTTCCAGCATCTCTTTTTGGATCAGTTTTTCTCTGTAGAGGTTGCGGATACGCCTGAGATCTCTGCTATCCTGTGCGACGACTGCCTTCTGGGAGGCGATTCCCTCTTCGAGCTCTTTCAGTTGCGACTGGCGTGTCCTGAGTGCGGACTCCGCTTTTTTCAGCATCTGCGGCGTGGTGGTGCTTGCGATCTCCATCTCCACTTTTTTGGCGGCGATGCCTTTGCGGATCGCTTCCAGCTGCGCCTCCTGTTCACGGCTTTTTAATACGGCGACGGCCATCCCTTTTTTGACGGGTGTGCCGTCATCGACCGTGAGCTTTGCAATGCGCCCGGGGTATTTGGTGTTGAGATTGACCAGATCACCGTCGATACGCCCTGTCCCTTCGACGAGGTTCGCGGGGAGCTCTTTGGGGTGGAGCTTGGTGTAGATCATGACACCCGCGACGGCTACGAGAACGAGCAGCACGATGGCGAGCCAGTATTTTTTGATGAGTTGCATCAGAGTCTTCCTTTTTTATAGATAGAGTGTATCAGCACGGTGCCCATCAGAGCCGCCAGTACGAATCCTGCCAGCCCGATCACCGGTACGCCGAAAAAGAGCGGCGGTATCTGTGCCAGCAGCAGCATCGAAGAACCGATCAGCAGCGCAGCGATGATGACGGCGATCGAGAGACGGTTGGCGGACTTTTCGATACTCTCTTCGAGTGCCTCCAGCCCCATGTGCTGAAATTCGATCTTCAGGTTGCCGGTTTTTATCTTGTCGACGATGGTCTTGATATCCTCCGGAAACTGCATCAGAAAATCGCCTACCTCCTTGGGCACTTCGGAAGCCCTGGAGAAAAATGCGCCGATGGAGAAGTTCTCTCTGTAGAAGCGCATGACGAAAGGTTTGATCGATTCGGCGGCGTTGAAGTCGGGATCGAGTGCCTTGCCGACACCCTCGATCGTGATGAGCGACTTGGTGAGCAGGTAGTTGTTCTCCCTGAAGTAGACCCGGTATCGGCTCATGAGTGTGATCATGTCGTCGAGCAGATTTTTGATATTGATATCTTTCAGAGAACCGTAGAAGTAGGTGCGTACCACGTCGCCCATATCTTTGGCGAAGGCGTCTGTGTCGAGATTGTCGTTTTGCACTTTTGCCAGTTTGAGGATGCATAACGCCGCCTTCTCCTCCTCCTGTTTGACGATATAGTAGATCATGTCGACGAAGTATCTTCGGTCACTCTCCCCGATGCTGCCCATCATGCCAAAATCGACAAAGGCGATACGCCCGTCGCTAAGGACGAAGATGTTTCCTGGGTGCGGATCGCCGTGAAAAAAGCGATGTTCGAAGATCTGTTTGCAGATGAGGTCGAACCCCTTTTCGGCGATCTCTGCAGGATCGATCTCCGCCTCCCTGAGTTTTTGTATCTCAGAGACTTTGATCCCTTCGACATACTCCATCGTCATGATCATACGGGTGGAGAGCGCTTCGTAGAGCCGGGGCACGAAGATACGATCGTCCCCCTCGAAGTTTTTGGCGAAACGTTTGAGGTTGAGCGCTTCGAGCGTGAAATCGAGCTCTTTTTTGATCGTCTTTTCAAACTCGTCGACAATCGCACTGGGGGAGTCGATGCCGTAGCTGTGGAGCTTGTCTTCCAGCAGCGAAGCGATCTTCTTCATGATCGCGATGTCGGAGTGGATCATCTCCCGCACACCCGGTTTGAGGATCTTGATCGCCACCTCGTCGCCGCTTTTGAGGCGGCCGCGGTAAACCTGTCCCAGTGAGGCGGAGGCGATCAGCGTCAGTTCCCCGTCGAAGAGTGCATCGACATCTTTTCCAAACTCCTCCATGAAGAGAGGGCGTATCTCAGTAAAGGGGAGGGGTTTGACACGGTCCTGGAGCTTGGAAAATTCGTCGGTGAGTTCGAGCGGGATCAGATCGGGGCGCGTGGAGAGGATCTGCGCCATCTTGATGAAGGTGGGCCCCAGATCCTCCACTGTCTCCCGTATGCGTTCACTTCTGCTTTTGGGTTGCCTCGGTTGGTGTTTGGGCAGGGTATAACGTATATATTTTTCCACACCCATCGCGCTGACGATGTCGTCAAAACCGTTTCTTGCCAGTATGACGGCGATCGTCTTGAGGCGTTCGAGCTGTCGTATCGTGTCAAACATGCTCAGGACTCTTTGGACTCCAGCGCTTTTTTGAGTGCCGTGATCTCACGCTTGAGCGCGGTAATATCCTCTTTGGTTGCCAGTCCAAACTCTTTGAGCGCGCTGTGAATCTCGCTCTTGAGGGTTTTTTGCGCCTCTTTGGTGCTCTCTTCGGCCTCTTTTTTCAGTTTTGCGAGCATCTTGTCCGCTTCATCTTTACTCACTTCTCCCTGTTTGACCGCTTCGTCGATCAGCTCTTCCGCTTTCTCTTTGGCGATCAGCATCGCACCCAGTCCCATTTTGACCAGATCGCCTGGTGTGAATTTCTCCATTTTTGTCTCCTTCCTGAAAATTTTAAAGGATGGCTCCTTTGGCCGATACACATTGATGTACCGGCAAAAGGGGTCTTGTCATACCTGTTCCTGACAATAGGCCTGCCCATGCAGGAATCCCTCGAAGATCTTTTCGGCTTGCTCCTCGAGTGTACCGCCGTAGTTGATCCAGTACTCGATAAAGCCCATCGTATAGCTGTTGAAGAGATAAGCGGTTTTGAGATGGTTTTCACTTTTGAAGGGGACCTCTTTCTGCAGCTTGTCAAACTGCTCCGCCAGAAACTGCATGATCGATTCAGCGGCGTCGGCTTTTCTGGTATGAATCTTCAGAAAGAAGAAGGGATCTCCCAGCACCGGATCTTCGAGCGCTTTTTTTTTGGAGGCAAAGGTGGAAAATTTCATCTGTATAAAGAGGATCAGAGATTGTCTGGGATCTTTGATGTGGGCAGATGCCGTACGCAGCGCCTGCTCGAACTGGCGGATCTGATACTCCACATAGGCATCCAGAAGGGCATCTTTGGAGGGGAAAAGTTTGTAGAGTGCCCCTACGGAGATTCCCACGGCCGCTGCGATCTCCTGCATCGTCGCCTGTGAAAAACCGACTTTGTCAAAATAGTCCGAAACATGCTCGAGTACCAGATCCGCTTTGGTCTCCTGCATCTTCTGTCTGATCTTCTCTTTCATTCTCTTCCCTGTTTTTACTGTAAGAGGGGGACTTTTCCTCGCATGCACAGCGAAAAAATCTCCTTCACGAATATGTGTAAATCATATTTGCAATTTTAGGACAATCCTTCTTAAATAAGAATAAACTAATAAAAAAGTGAATATAATTCACACATCACGCAAGAAGGATGTTTCATGTCCAAAAGAGTCGGTTCAATCATACTGCTGGTGCTCATCGTCGTACTGGTGGGCTGGGCGTTTCGCTATATCAGCTACCGCAGCAATAACGCCGTCAGTGACGCCGCTTTTATCAAAAGCGATAAACTCTCAATGCTCGGTTTCAAAGTGGAAGGCAAAGTGGTTGCGATGCGTTTCAGGGAAGGTGATGCGGTATACAAAGGAGATCTGCTCGCACATATCGACCCGATCGACTTCGAAAACGCCAGAGCGAAACTCCTGCACCAAAAAGAGGCACTGTCACAGAAGATCGAAGCGACAACGCTCAAAAAAGAGCGCCTCGCCAAAACCCTGAAACTGCAAAGCGAGATCTCCGATACCGGCATCGTCAGTGTCCGCAAACAGATCGAAGCGACTACCTATAACATCGAAGCGGCACGGACGAAACTTGCCAAACTACGACGCGACAAACAGCGCTTTGCGAAGATGCTCAAACAACGCCTCATCTCGAAATCGGACTATGAAAATATCCAGAGTGAAACCGACGCCCTCGCCAAACAGATTCAGGCGATGGAGCAGAACCTTCAGGCGCTTCAAGTCGCAGAGAAAAAGGCGAAACTCGCCGCACAGATCGCCAGAGTCAACGAAAAGCAGATCGCGGAACTGGCCAAAAGCCTCAAAGCGATGCAGCAGCAGCAAAAGGCGCTGGAAACGGCGATCGAAGAGATCGACCGAAAGATCGCCTACACCGACCTAAAAGCCCCCTATGACGGTGTGATCGCCAAAAAGTTTTTCGATGCTCCCAAGGTGGTCTCCAAAGGCTCCCCCGTCTATGCCCTGAGCGACCCCGAAGCGCTCTACTGCGAAGTGCTGCTCTCCGAGAAGAAGCTGCACGGCGTCAAACCCGGCAACCCCGTCAAAGTGACCGTCGACGCACTGGAAGGCAAAGCGTTCGAAGGCAAAGTCGCATCGATCGCCCCCACTTCGGCCTCCACATTCAGCCTCGTCCCGCGCGACATCGCCAGCGGTGAATTTACCAAACTCGACCAGCGCTTCGAAGTACGCATCGCCCTCAACTCGATCGAAGGATTGCGAGCCGGGATGGGCGCCACGGTTGCGATAGAGAGGAAAAACGATTGAAAGGAAGTAGCAGATGGCAGATCCGGCAGCAGATGTGACCACCGCCGGGGGAAAAGCCCCCTGGGACATCACTGTCAAAGAGCGTACGATCTTCAGCATCATCGTCATGACCGGCGCCTTCATGGCGATCCTCGATACGACGGTGGTGGATGTGATCGTGCCCAAGCTTACCGGACCGCTGGCGACCGACATGTACGGTGTGCAGTGGATCATCACCTCCTACATGGTCGCTGCGGCGATCGCACTGTTGATCACGGAGTACCTGATCAAACGTTTCGGGGCCAAAGCGATCTTCCTCTCCGGAGTCGCGCTCTTTACCTTCGCTTCGGTCATGTGCGGACTCTCGGGCTCTCTGGAGCAGATCATCCTCTTTCGGGTCATCCAGGGGGTGGGGGAAGCGCTCATCATGGTAACCAGCCACATCATGATCTTCAGCTACTTTCCTCCCGAGCAGCAGGGACTGGCGATGGGGATCTTCGGACTGGGTGTCAGCTTCGCTCCGGCGCTGGGCCCGACGATCGGCGGTTATCTGACGGAGTACTACAACTGGCGGATGGTCTTTTTCATCAATCTCCCGGTG
>JANTHT010000050.1 GCA_024762235.1 Sulfurospirillum sp. | reverse complement strand
GCTGCGATATGAGTAGCATTCTCTCAGCAAATTGTTTCAGCAAATTGTTTCAGAGCGTGCAGCGTGGCGCTACTTTTTCATCGGGATATCGCCCTTGCTGATTCCGCAGCGGTTGCCGTCACATCCTCCGATATAAATCAGTGGGCTATTTCTTCACCTTTTCCCGAGCGTGTGCCGGGCAATGGCCTGTTGTGTTCGCCCCGTACGGTGTAGACAAAGGAGATTTTTGGTTCCTTGGTGCGGTTTGGATAGGCATGGTGGAGTGTTTTTGCATGGAAGAGCACGATATCACCGGGATGGAGATCGTAGTGCACTTTTTGATCGATTATTGCACGATTTGCAGGAAGATCTTCTCTGAAACAGACTTTCTCGTCAAACTGTTCGGGTTCGAGTCTCAATTTGTGTGAACCCGGGATGAACTCCAGCACCCCGTTTTCAAGACGCTCTTCACCCAGCGCCAGCCAGACGCTGAGGAGATTGTCGTTTGCAAAACGCCAGTAACGGATATCCTGATGCCAGCAGGTTTCGCTGCTGGTTCCGGGCATCTTGGTCATGATGGAGTTGTGGTGGGCGAGGGTGAGGATAGGCTTTTCACCCAGCAGCTGTTCAAGTATGGGACGAATTTCGTCGTTGTGCATCCAGCGGCGGAATATGGGATGACGGTGGTAGACCTGACGCAGGCGTCTCAGTCCGCGCCGGGCTCCCTGTGGCAGTCCCAGATACTCCTCTTCAGTTTCTACCGGGGGTGTCATGTCGGCGATCTCTTCCCGGGCCGCCTGCACTATCTCTTCACAGAGTGCGACAGATGCGAAAGATCGTAACAGTAAAAAGCCCTCTTCGTGAAATTGTGCCAGCTGTTCGGGCGAGAGTCTCATGCGCCTCTCCTTTCGCTTCGTTTTTGTCCCATTATACTCGATAGTAGCTTATCGGAGAGATTGGCATAACTTATCGATCTTCCCTCTCTTTGGCAGGCTCTTTTGCGTGTGGGATATGCGCTAAAGTGTCTCATCCGCCAGCAGTACACCGATGATATCGGTCATGGTCAGGATCCCGTGTAGTTCATTATCATCAACCACCAGCAGACGCTTGATCGAGTTTTTGACCATCATCTGCGCGGCATATTTCATCCCGAGATTGCGTGATACGGAGATCGCGGGTATCATGGCGATGTCATAGGCACTGAGCAGGTCGATATCACCCTCTTCAGCGACGATGGACTGGAGGATATTTTTAAAAGTGACAAGTCCGTAGGCACCGGAAGTGCCGTTTTTGTCGACGACAAGTGCACGGATACTCTGTTTTTTCATTAGCCGAAGCGCTTCTCTTATGGGGGTCATCTGTGGGATAACGATCAGTTTTTCGCGTGGTGTCATGACTTCGTGTACCAGCATGGTATCTCCTTTGCTATGATAATATATTTTTGATTTCACTCTCGAACTTGTGTAACTCTTCGATATTGAGACCGGCGACATGTCCCAGCGGAATAGTAAAGATAAGTGCACTGTTGTCGCTGTCATCGATATCGAAGGCGCTGCGAAGGGATTTCATGACGACCATAGAGATCTTGCGCGGAAGGATGAAAAGAAGCAGTGAAACATTCTCTTCGAGGGTGAGGCCGAAAAAGATCTTCTTCTCCCTGAGGCCGAGATTACGCCCCTTGAGGATCGTCACCGCACCGGCTCCCGCCTCTTTGGCGACTTTGACCGCTTCCTCCTCTCTCTCTTCGTTGATGATCGCGACCAATGCGACAAATTTCATCTCTCCTCCTTTTTATGTGATGCTTTGGGTGATGCTTTGGCAGCGTAGTGGGCATAGATGCCGTATCCCATGACAGTGATCATCGGAAAGAGCGATGCAAATGCGATGAGCCCGAATCCGTCGATGAGGGGGTTTCTGCCTTCGATATTTTCCGCCAGCCCCAGTCCCAGTGCCGCGACCAGCGGTACAGTGACGGTGGAAGTGGTGACCCCGCCGCTGTCGTAGGCGATAGGGATGATATACTGCGGGGCGAACCATGTCATCAGAATCACCATCAGATAGCCGGCGATGATGTAGTAGTGGATCGGATCTCCGGCGACGATGCGGTAGGCACCCAGTGCGATTCCGATCGCGACACCGAGCGCGACGAAGATACGCAGTACGTTTTGGTTGATCCTCCCATCGCTCACCTCCTCTGCCTTGATGGCGATGGCGAGCAGAGCGGGTTCGGCCATCGTGGTGGCAAATCCGATCAGAAAACCGAAGAGGTAGATGAGCAGATTGTTCTGCATGGCGGTCAGATCGAACGCGATCGTTTCACCGATCGGGAAGAGACCCATCTCGAGTCCGACAATGAAGGCGTAGAGGCCGAGGATCACCAGCATGATACCGACGGCGATCTTCTGCAGATGGGCCACCGGTTTTCGGATGATGAGATACTGAAAAAAGAAGATGACCGCCAGAATCGGTGCGACATCGCGTATGACGGCGACCAGATCCCATAAAATTTTCCATGGATCGAAATGCTCTTCCGTTTTAATGATTTCGTTGACCGCTTCAGTCATTGCGGTGATTGTCGATGTGGCTTCCGGATTGAGTGCGTAGACGATGATCCCGTAGAGCTGGACAAAGATCATCGGTGTCAGGGAGGCAAATGCGATGAGCCCGAATCCGTCGATGGCGGGGTTTCTCCCTTTGATGGAGCCGGCCAGGCCGATTCCCAGTGCGGCGACCAGCGGTACGGTAACGGTCGAGGTGGTGACGCCGCCGCTGTCGTAGGCGAGTCCGATGATCTCTTTGGGCGCGAAGAAGGTGATCAGTACCACGAGTATGTATCCGGTGATGATGTAGTACTGGATCGGGTGTCCGGTGAGGATACGAAAGCTCCCCAGGGCGATGGCGAAACCGACGGAGAGTGCGACTGTGAGACGCAGAAATGTGGCATCGATCTTGCCGCCGCTGATCGCTGCGGCTTTGTTGGCGATGGCGATGAGTGCCGGTTCGGCGACAGTGGTGGAAAATCCGATCGTAAAGGCGAAGAGCAGCAGCCAGAAGAGGGAGCCTTTCCTGGCGAAACTGATCGCCAGTGACTCTCCGATAGGGAAGATCCCCAGCTCCAGCCCCCGGATGAAGAGGGCGAGTCCCACCGCGACGATGATCAGCCCCGCAACGATGGAAAAGAGGTTTTCCGGCATGGTGCGGATGATGAGGGCCTGAAAAAAGGCGACGACCAGGATGATAGGCACGAGATCTTTGAACGCATTTTTCAGGTCCCCGAAAAAAATCGTCAGAGATGTTTTAAACATGCCCGATCCTTTGGCTTTTTGCTAATCTGCGATGATACAGCAGGGATATAGCGTCATGTAGCTCTAATTATATAGAATGCAGGGTTAATCTCCGATCAGAGGACCTTCTCACCCAGCCGGAACATGAGTGCTTCGATTGCTGAAAGTAACATATCCACTGAAGCTTCGATCTGCCGGATGATTTTTCTGAGTCTCATTTTGACTCCTTTCTCTTTCATTTTGTTTTGACGTATTGTAATATAAAACTTTTTTGTGCTACAATAACATTTCAAAATGAAATATTGAAAGGAGTATCATGTTCGATCTGAAACATATATTGCCCAAGATGAAGGATATCCTCTCCAAAGAGCTGGGGAATCGGAAAGTGTTCGACAAAGATGTCGCCGATGCGCTGGGAATCAACCATCTGACATTCGCAACGATGAAAAATCGCGGGAAGATCCCCTACGAAGAGATTCTCAACTTCTGCGCCAAACGCAAGATTTCGATCAACTGGCTCTTTTATGATCAGATGACACGGAGTCTGGAAGAGGAGACGGAGAAGTATGCCAATGTCCGCTACTTCGGCGATGTCTACGCGAGTGCGGGTGGCGGTGCGTTCAACTACGAAGAGGCGAGTGATACGATCATGCTTGACCGGCATATGGTGGCGCGGCTGGGCGGGGAGCGCGAACTCAAAAATATCGACTCGATCAATGTACTCGGCGATTCGATGGAGCCGACCTTTAAAGACGGGGATATCATCTTTATCAACCGTACGCAGGACGATGTCCGAAAAGGCGGGGTTTTCGTCGTATCGACACCGGTAGGACTCTTTGTAAAGCGCCTCTTACTCAGAAGCGACGGCATGCTGGAGCTGATCTCGGACAATACACAGTACGGTGTCGAACAGGTACCGATGGAGAGTGTCGAAGTGATCGGGAAAGTGGTCGGGAGTATGAGTAGCGTTTAGGGAGCGCCGGAGGCTCCCACAGAGGCGAAACGTCTCTTGTGTCAGGGGCCGGTTTACGCCTTTTTGACAAACTCCTGTTTGAGTTTGATGGCACCGACACCCGGGACTTTACAGTCGATGTTGTGTCCGTCGCTGCCTTCGACGAGTCGTATTCCCTTGATCTTCGTACCCGCCTTGATACCTGAAGAGCTTCCTTTGACTTTGAGGTCTTTGATCACCGTCACAGCGTCGCCGTCATGCAGGATGTTTCCATTTGCATCTTTGACGACGAGTCCCTCTTCCTCTTCTGCGGGAGCATCTTTGCTCCACTCGTAGCCGCATTCGGGGCAGACGAGGAGGCTGCCGTCTTCATAAGTGTATTCGCTGCCGCATTTGGGGCAGTTGGGGAGTTTCTCTTCCATAACCGTTCCTTGTTGATATTTTCCGGGAGTATACCAAAAAAGAGATCGATTTTATCATAATGCCCGAAGGGAAGGGCTCCGGGGCAGGTTTACCGCCCCCGGGAGTCGGCTGGAGAAGAGAGGGTTAAACGATTTCGATCGATTTGATCGTGTCGTTGATCTGGATGGAATCGAGTACCGCCATACTCTCTTTGTCTTCGGGATCGATACCGCCGAATACGGTGTGGACGCCGTCGAGATGGGGACAGGGTACGAAGCAGATAAAGAACTGGCTGCCGCCGGTGTTGGGACCCGCATGCGCCATGGAGAGGGTACCTTTGACATGTTTGTGGACATTGGTGCTCGTTTCACACTTGATCGCCCAGCCCGGTCCGCCCGTACCGGTTCCGTGCGGACAGCCGCCCTGCGCCATAAATCCGGGAATCACACGGTGAAACTTCAGGTTGTCGTAGAAGCCGGTTTTGGCAAGGTGTGCGAAGTTGGCGACGGTGTTGGGTGCTTCGTCTTTGTAGAGTTTGAACTTCATCTCCCCTTTACTGGTATGCATGATCGCATAGTTGATATCTTTGAGTGCCTCTTCGGAAATGTCGTACTCTTTAAGACTCATGATCTTCTCCTTGTCGTTTTTTTACCGGAAATTATAGTGAAAGTGCCTTTAAAGCAACAGTGCTGTAAAATTTTAAGAGAGAAGAGGGATAGCATGAGATTGATTAGAAATGCACGTATTGCAGGCCTGGGTGAAGAGAAGCGGGATATCCTGATTCATCAGGGAAAGATAGAAAAGATCGGTAAAAAAATCGAGTGCGGCGCCTGCTTCGAAGTGATAGACGCCGACGGTCTGGTTGCCTTCCCCGGTATCGTCGATCTTAATCTGCGTGTGCAGGATGACAAACTGACACTTCCCCGTCTGCAACAACTCTACAAAGCTGCGCAAAAAGGCGGCGTCGTGCGCTTTGTACTCTCGCCACGGGTCACACCGCTGATGGAGAATCAGACATTTCAGGCGCTTCTTTCCGGAGAGCTGCAGCGCGATTTCCCGAACATGCGTCTGGCGATCAAAGCCCTGAAAGATGCAGAAACATCCCGCCTCAACGACATCTCCACCCTGATCAAAAACGGCATCCATATCGTGCAGGAGAATTCCGACATCAACGGCAATCTCCTGCGCCGTATCTATGAGTACTCGAAGATGCACAAAAACCTCTTTTTCGTCTTCTGTGAAAACAAGATCCTCAACGACAGCGGTGTGATGAACGAAGGGGAAGTCTCTTTCCGCCTGGGGCTCCCCGGTATCTCGAAGATCGGGGAGATCAGTGAAGTGGCGAAAGTGGCGCAGATGAGTATGCATTATGATGTTCCGACCCTTTTTCAGGCACTCTCGACCAGACGCGCCGTCAATCTGGTACACGATGCCAAAAACCATTTTCCGCAGATCTATGCAGAAGTCTCGATCCACCATCTGGCACTCGACGAGCGTGCCTGTGACGGTTTCAATACCTATGCGAAGCTCAATCCGCCGCTTCGTACACCGCAGGACAGGGAAGAGTTGATCGCCAAACTCAAAGAGGGGAAGATCGATCTGCTCACAGCTTTGCACTCCCCCAAATCGGTGCTCTACAAAGATGTCGCTTTTTCGGAAGCGAAGTATGGTATCGACACGATCGAGCGTTATCTGCCGCTGGCGTATACCTATCTGGTCAAAGCGGGCCATATCGGCTGGGAGAAACTTGCAGAGATCATGGCGGAAAATCCGGCTCAGATCCTGGGAGAAGATGATGTGGGAGAGATCGCAGAGGGAAAAAATGCGATCTTTCTGCTCTTCGATCCGCGTGCTGAGAGTGTCGTGGAAGAGAAAACCTCCCCATACGCCGGCAAGAGGCTGTGGGGTGAGATCGTGCATCGCATCGGTTTTGAGGATTGAGAAATATCTACTCAGAAAGCGCTGTCGTCGGTAAAAAGTATCACGTTTAACAGAATGTTTGTCAAGATTGAAGTACTATTAATGACAGGAAATCATCAAATAACAGGAGTTTACCACCATGCATGAACATAAGAAAGTCTACCCACCCAATCCGGAATTTGCAAAACAGGCACGTATCAAAAGTATGGATGAGTACCATGCGCTTATGAACGAAGCGAAAAGCGATTACGAAGGCTTCTGGAAAAAGTATGCCGACGAAAAGATCGACTGGATTTCTCCCTATGAGAAGGTGCTCGACGAGTCGGAGGCCCCTTTCTACAAATGGTTTACGAACGGCAAACTCAATGTCACGGTCCAGTGTATCGACCGTCACCTCAAAGAGAATGCGGAGAAGACGGCGATCCTCTTCGAAGGGGACAGGGGTGATGTTCAGAAGATCAGTTATACGGAACTGAGTGCCCATGTCAATCGCTTCGCCAATCTGCTCAAAGAGAAGTTCGGTATCCAAAAAGGCGACCGTGTCGTACTCTATATGCCGATGATCCCCGAAGCCGCGTATGCAATGCTGGCATGTGCACGTATCGGTGCGATCCACTCGGTGGTATTTGGCGGTTTTTCGGCAGAAGCGCTCAAAGACCGTATCGAAGATGCTGGCGCGAAACTGGTCATCACAGCGGATGGTGCCTACAGAAAAGGGAAGCCCTACCTGCTCAAACCGGTCGTTGACAAAGCGCTTTCGGACGGTACCGAGTCTGTTGAAGCGGTACTTGTGGTACAGCGTAACCATGAATTGATTGACTGGGTCGAGGGGAGAGACCACAAGTATAATGAGATGATCGATGCAATGTCTCCGGCATGTGAACCGGAAGTGATGGATAGCGAAGATCCGCTCTTCCTGCTCTACACCTCCGGAAGCACCGGCAAACCCAAGGGGGTACAGCATGCACAGGCGGGTTACATCCTCTGGGCGCAGATGACGATGGAGTGGGTGTTCGATGTGAAGGATGACGATGTTTTCTGGTGTACGGCGGATATCGGCTGGATCACGGGACATACCTACATCGTCTACGGTCCGCTGGCAGCGGGTACGACGACGGTGATGTTCGAGGGTGTACCGACCTATCCGGATGCCGGACGGGCGTGGAAGATGGTCGAAACGCATAAGATCAGCCAGTTCTATACCGCTCCCACGGCGATTCGCGTACTCCATACCATGGGACCGGATGAACCCAAAAAATACGATCTCAGCACCCTGAAAGTACTCGGAACCGTCGGTGAACCGATCGATCCTCCTGCGTGGATCTGGTACCATGATGTCGTAGGCGGGGGCAGATGTGCGATTGTCGATACCTGGTGGCAGACCGAGACAGGCGGACACATGATATCACCGTTGCCGGGCGCTACGCCCATCAAACCCTCCTGCGCGACATTCCCGCTGCCGGGTATCATGGCGGAAGTGCTGCAGCGTGACGGTACGCCGACAGAGGTGCATGAAACAGGCCTGCTCTGTATCAGCAAACCGTGGCCGAGCATGATTCGTACGATCTGGGGCGATCCGGAGCGGTTTAAAAAATCCTATTTCGGAGATGTGGTCAAGGATGGCAAACCGGTCTACTTCTCCGGCGACGGTGCGATGATCGACGAAGATGGCTATATCACGATCACCGGGCGTGTCGATGATGTCATCAACGTCTCCGGGCACCGTCTGGGAACGGCCGAGATCGAAGCGGCGGTCGCCGAAGATGAACATATCGCCGAAGTGGCAGTCGTGGGACGCCCGCATGAGATCAAGGGGGAGTCGATCTTTATCTATGTCGTACCCAAAAAAGGGCATGTCAATCCCGACATCAAAAAACATATCAACGATATTCTTGCCAGAGAGATCGGTAATATCGCCAAAGCGGACGACATTGTCGAAGTACCCGGATTGCCCAAAACGCGCTCAGGAAAGATCATGCGACGTATTTTACGATCGATCGCCAAAGGGGAGGAGATCAAACAGGATATCTCCACACTCGAAGATCCCTCGATCGTCGCGCAGATTCAGGAAGCGGTCAAAGAGCAGACCGGTAAGTAGAGACACCTTTCGGGTCAGAGGAGCCGGCTCGATCCGGCTCCTCTGTTACCTTTGGTAATTTTGCAATATTTTTTTCACCTCTCTTAAAAATCACTTTTTTTCTCTGATTGTATTTTCCCTCTCTTTTCACAAAGCAACTTTTTTTATGACTTTTTCAACCCGTTTGTGCAGAGGTATGGATCCCAAAGTTTTTTCTCTTTTGAGCGATACTACGTTGATATGGATAAAGGATGTGTACATGATAAAAAAACTGGAAGAGATCGCCAGAGAGATGCGACTGCTCTACGTCGATGATAACTATACACTGTGTGAAACTTATGCAGAATTTTTCAGGGAGATATTTCATGAGGTGGATTGTGCGCATAACGGTTTTGAAGGGCTACAGCTGTTTCGGGAAAAGGCGTATGATCTGGTCATCACCGATATCAATATGCCCCGCATGAACGGTTTTTCACTGATCAGAGAGATGCGCAGGATCAAACCGGATCAACCCGTGATCGTCGTCTCCGCCTATAGTGAAGTCGCTTATCTGAGCAGTATCAATGCGTGTAACGTGGATTATTTTCTGGTCAAACCTGTCGATACGAAAGCGTTGATGGAAAAAGTCTATCTGTGTCTGGAGGATATGATGGCACACCAGTAGCGGATGCTACCGGATGTGCAGTGCAGTGATTAGTTGATACCGAGTGATTTGAGCACCTGGTATGTGATGCCGCCGACAGGCATACCGTTATCTTTCTGGTACGCTTTGACAGCCGCTCTGGTAAGATGTCCGACGATACCGTCGATAGGCCCTTTGTAGTACCCTTTCTCTTTGAGTGCTTTCTGGAGTTTGATGATCGTGGCGGAAGTGATGCTGGATTTACAGACAACACGTTTCCATACGACGCGGCTAGGCTCGACCATCTCTCTTTTGGTGACATCTTTGTAGACTGCAGGAATTTCGATTCTCTTGACCTCTGCAGGTTTGACGACAGTCGTGACTTTGATGGTTGTGTACTCTGCAGGAATCTCCACGCTTTTGGTTGAAGCGGGTGTTTCGACAACAGTTTTGGTGAGCGTTTTGTACGCTGCAGGTCTGTCGATTTTACAGATCTGATGACCGGTGTATTTGTAACCGGCCGGTTTGCCGCTTCCGACTTTCGCCCAGGTAAATACCGGATCGGATGCTTTGACAGTTTTCGTGTACGTTGCCGTCTGCTCAGGAACAGGTACTTTCTCCACGCGTGCGGGAGAGACCAGTTTTCTTACTTTTATCGTTTTGTAGACCGCGGGAACATCGACCACTTTGGTGGTAGGCGGTGTCTTGACCACTCTTTTGGTGACTGTTTTGTACTTGGCGGGAATCGTCACAAGACACATGACACCGCAGTCATCCGTACCGTTGCACTGTGACTTTTTCCACATTGTCTTTTCAGGTTCTACGAGCACTTTTTCAGTGACTGTTTCGTAAGTGGCAGGCACTTTGACCAGTTTCTGGTAAGGTTCTCTGACCAGAACTTTCTCTTCGACATACTCATATTTTGCAGGGATGATCTTCAGTTTGTCATACCCCTCTTTTTTGGTATATGTCTCTTTTTCCGTAGTATATTTTGCGGGTTGAAAATATTCTCTGACACACTCGCCGGACTGAAGCGTATCGATCGGAGCACCGCCTGCTTTGGCTGCGGCTAAGATTTCGGGACTGACGGGGATTCTGTTTTTGAGGCTGGTTCTCCAGAAAGTCTCTTCATCTCTGACCTGAACCTTCTCTGTGACATTTTTAAATGAAGGCGGTACAATCGTAAGCTTCTCGGAAGCTTCCTTGACGAGCACTTTCTGTGTCGAAGTGCCAAATTGTGCGGGAACGACTTCGAGTCTTTCACTCGCCTCTCTGACAAGTACCTTTTCGGTATGTGTTTCGAACTTTGCGGGGATCAGCGCTTTGGCATAACATTCACCCGGCTTTGCATTGGGGATGATGCTGCTTTCGACAGCATCGGCGGTGAGTGTGCTGGATGCAGCGAGCAGGGATACTGCCAGTACGGATGATAATCTGTAAACTTTCATTTTTAACTCCTGAATTTTGATATGGTATCGATTATACAGATTAAAAAATCTGATAGCAATTAAATAAAAATGCAACTATTTGATTTAAATATAGGTTAATAGTAAAATGATTGATCTTTTTCAGTAACCATGCAGGGCGTTAAGTAAAGTTGTATTATCATAAATCAGTTATATATAATGGAAAGAGAATGAAACGGAAAGTGTTGGGTCTATGCATGCATGCCGGTATGATTGTGTTGGTGTTGCATATCGGTTTGCATGCTACGGTTCTACCATATAAGGAGATAGAGAATGAGAGTCTCTTTTTGCAGGTGGGGGCATTTTCAAAAGAGGCGAATCTGCAACGTGCGCTGAAACGTCTGCACAAATTTCCTCTCTGGATCGAGCGCGGGGAGGGGGTGAACCGTCTTTTTGTCGTCCTGCCCAAAGCTCGGAACATACGCAGATCCTATCTCAAAAAGCTCAAATCGATCGTGCCGGATGCCTTTATCAGGAGAGGATACAAACCTGCTGAAAATGGGATTGGCAGCGGTATGGAAGTAGTGCCTGCCACCGGCAAACCTCTGGATGCCGATGCGATTCTTCGCACGCGAAAAAAGTTTTTTTAACCCTTCACGGATCTTCGGTATTTAGTGGTACTAAAGTAATCTTTTTGTAAAATCGCACATATTTCACACAAGGACACAACAAAAATGGCTATTACAGTATATTACGACAAAGATTGTAATCTCGATATTATCAAGAGTAAAAAAGTGGCGATGATCGGCTTCGGAAGCCAGGGGCATGCGCATGCGGAAAATCTCCGCGACAGCGGTGTAGACGTGATTGTCGGGCTCAAAGAGGGCGGTGGTTCCTGGGGTAAAGCGGCAGCGAAAGGTTTCGATGTCATGAGTGTCGCGGAAGCGACGAAGAGAGCGGAAGTCATCATGATCCTGTTACCGGATGAGATCCAGTCAACTATATTTAAAAACGAAATCGAACCCAATCTGAACAGAGGTGACACGATCGCTTTTGGTCATGGTTTCAATATCCATTACGGACAAATCGTACCACCTGAGGGGATCGACTGTATCATGGTCGCGCCCAAGGCGCCGGGCCACACCGTACGCAGTGAATTTGTCAAAGGCGGCGGTATTCCAGAT
>JANTHT010000049.1 GCA_024762235.1 Sulfurospirillum sp. | reverse complement strand
GTAAAAAGAGCGGCATTTCTAGAGGAAATTCAGCTAAAAGTCTCTTGAGTATTACTTGAACTGGGCACACTTTGGGCACACTTTTTAAACTTAAACGCACAAAAGGCCTGTTTCAGGGAGTTCGATGGTGACCCGTAGGGGATTCGAACCCCTGTTGCCGGCGTGAGAGGCCAGAGTCCTAACCACTAGACGAACGGGCCACAAGGTGTGTACGTCAGGACATTCAGGGCGTGATTATAATCTCTTTTCTCTTACAAATCTCTTTAAAAAATCGAAAGTCCGCTTTTTTCGACGAACTTTTGCAAAGCGAGTGTACCGGCGTGGGAGTTGCCGTACTTGTTGAGTGCGGGTGACCAGACGCTGATGCCCATCTTGCCGGGGACGACAGCGACGATGCCTCCGCCTACACCGCTCTTTCCGGGGAGTCCCACATGAAACGCGAACTCTCCGGATGCGTCGTAGTGTCCGCAGGTAAGCATGACAGCGTTGATCCTGCGTGTCTGAGGCGGGGTAATGTACTTTTTCCCCGTCAGTGGATCGGTGCCTCCGTTGGCGAGGTAGAGCATGGCACGGGAGAGTTTTTCGGTACTCATACTCATGGCACACTGTTTGAAGTAGGTCTGTACAACGGTTCTGGGATCGTTGTCCAGGTTGTCGAAGCTCTTCATGAGATGTGCGAGTGAGAGGTTGCGGTAACCGTTCTCCATCTCGGAAGTGGAGACTTCCGGGTCGAAACTGATACTCTGGTCATCGGCGATATCCCGGATAAATCCGATGATCTTTTCAAACGCTTTGTAGTCGTCCTGATAGTGGCTGATCAGACTGTCTGTGATCACCAGCGCACCGGCGTTGATGAAGGGATTTCTCGGTTTCCCGTGTTCATACTCGAGCTGTACGAGCGAGTTGAACGGTGTTCCCGAAGGCTCCACGCCTACTCTTTCATAAAGGCTTTTGCTGTAGATGTCGAGCGCCAGGGTGAAGGTAAAGAGTTTGGAGATACTCTGGATGGAGAAGTTTTTCTGTGCATCGCCGACATGATACGCCTCCCCTTTTTCGGTGATGATCGAAAAGGCGAACTGCTGCGGGTCGACTTTGGAGAGTGCGGGGATGTAGTCTGCTACTTTGCCGCGTCCCAGCTCCGGTTGTATCTCTGCGTATATCTCTTCTAAAACTGCCTGATAATCCATAAAAGTGATTATACACAAATTTTACAAAAGCCCGATATTGCCTATAAAGAAACAAGGTCTTTCATGACATACAAATGCCAAAACTGCGGCGCGCCGATAGAAGGCATCGTCTGCCCCTACTGCAACACCCGAAACGCGATCGATCTGAAAAAGGGGTACGATGTCCACGAACACCCCGAACGTGTCTGTCCCAACTGCGAAATCCTGCTCGATACACACCTCATCGATGCCGGCAGTCGTCTCTATGTCGAACAGTGCAGACACTGTAACGGCATCTTTCTCGACTTCGGAGAGCTGGAGGAGATCATGGAGCGGGAGATCAGAAAATCGGAGCGCTATGATCTCAAACGGCTGCATGAAGTCAAAAACCACCCGCTGGTTCGCGAAAGAGAGGTGCGCTACAAAAAGTGTCCCGAGTGCAGAAAGGTGATGCTGCGTATCAACTACCGGGGCAGAAGCGGCGTCATCATCGACCGCTGCAAGGCGCATGGTTACTGGCTCGACGCGGGGGAGTTGCGGCAGATCATGGAGTGGGCGAAACTGGAGGGCATCCGTGACTTTACGCCGATGGCGGAAAAGCCCGATCTCTCTTTCAAAACCGTCGCCAAAACTACCGCCGGCACTACCGCTGTGCAAAACCGATACGGCCACAGGGAGCGTCTCACCGAGGGAGATCCGATCCTCTCCTTTTTCAGGAAACTCTACGGGTTTTGATTATCTGCTTTTGATCGCGTCGATGACACTGACTCTTTTTGAGCGGTTGAAGGTATGGACTGCCACCAGATCGTCGGCGAAGTCGGCGCGTATCTGCTGTGCGACGCGCTCTTTGTAGGTCGTCGTCGTCAGCTCCACCACTTCATTCATGACCAGCCCCCGTCCGTAGACACCGCTGCAGTTTTGCGCCGGACGCCAGAGTACGCCGTCCGATTCGATCAGATGGCCTGCTGGTCTGGCGCACGTGACGTCGCTGACGACCGGATTTTGCGGATGGGGTTGCCAGGTGTCGGTGCGAAAATCGTCACAGTAGTAGAGATAGAGTTCGTCGTTGAGCGAGAAGCCCTCTTTTTCGGCGATACCTGCGAACATCCACCATATGCCCTCTTTGTGAAAGAGCGTCGCATCGACCGCTTTGACACCGTCGAGCATCGTACGCACCTTTTTCCACTTTGTCGGGAAAGATTCCGCCACATAGAGGTCGACGGTCCCGTTTTCATGCGTCTCGGGAATCATATACCACACACCGTCGACTTGGAAGATGTTGGGATAGGAGAGGTGGTACGCTTCGCGCAAAATCTCCTGCGGATCGACAAAGCGTTTGGCTTGAAAATCGTACTCCGCGACGAGCAGGTACCCTTTGAGTGTGCTGTAGTCGAGCTCTTCATAGAAGAGATAACTCTTCTCCCCGTCGTCGACGACAAAGGGATCGGCCTGAAAGTAGTCATCGGAGGGGAGCGGCACCCTGCGGTAAGTCGAGAGGTCCGGATTGACCGTGCCGTCCGGGTCGTTTTCACTGAAGAGGATGATCCAGCGGTCCATCTTAAAGGCCCTTCGGAGTGTAAATTTCAGATACCTCCCCAGCAATCGGGCAAATGCCCCTGCGACAGGCAAATTGGTCGGGAGGCGCCTGGTCGCGTCGTCACGAAAGTGAAACTGCGGGTCACAGAGCTTGCCACCCTGTTCATCCGGCTGCGGCAGATCGTAGAAGTAGCTTTTGCGCGCCTTGTCGGCAAAATAGTTTTCACCCGCATCCGCCACTCTCTCCAGCTCCCGGACGACCATCATGTGAGAGCGCCACATGAGCTGCTCGAAATTTTTTCGGATCGACTTGGGGTGGGTAACGGTGCGAAAACGTCCAAGCAGATAGCCCGGCTCCAGTGCCGAACCGACCTGCTCGAGCGTCACTTCGCTGTACCCCTCCGCCAGCACCACTTCCCAGAATGCAGGCGGTATCCCCCGGTGACGGTACTCCCAGAGACCGTACGTCGCGACTGTCGTCACTGCTCCGGTGATGCACCTGCCGGTTAAGTTGAGCAACACGTCGGGGGCTGCTTCCCTGACTTCGGCAAGCGCCTGATCCGTGATATGCAGACACGATCCGCGCACTTCTGCGGCTATCTCCACTGTGCCGCGCGCCGCCATCGCTTCGTCGACCGGTTCCGGTGTGAGAAAAGGTGCGCTGCGCCCAAAGAGCATGCGATCGAACTTCTGCAGCGCCCTGAAAAGCATGAAACGCATGGATTTCGCAAAAGGCGCTTCGCTTTTGGGTACCCTGACAAAGAGGGCGATTCTGCACCGTTCGCTCTTTTGCAACTCCCGCAGGATCTCTGCCTGATACTTCGGTACAACGCTGTCGTCGATCACTATTCCTATTTGCAGCATGAAGTTTCGCTCACCTTTTCTGAGATACTCCTATATCGTCCAGCATCGCGATCACTTCACGCTCCAGGGCGAAAAACGCCCGCTTCATCGCCGCTACGATCTGCGCTTCGTCGCGGCTTTTGAGCGGCTCTTTGATCGAAACCACCCTGTCCCTGTCGTTGATGCGCACCAGGGCATCGAGCCAGACATGGCCCTCCCCGGCGATGAAGCGCTTGATCCGAACCGAGACGATGGCGTCCGCCCTGCCGCGCTTCTCCCACGGATAGTGAAAAACGCGGCTTTCGGGCAGGCTCTTCTGCAGATCGAAGATGAGGGCGTTGGTCAGATCATCCTGCATGTTGACTGCCCAGAGGGCATCTTTCAGATAGCGGATGCGGTTTCCTGCATCGAGCAACGCCACTTTGCCCTCTCTGAGATAGTCGGGCAGCATGATACTCTCGACACCGATCGAAAGCGCAGCCTGCTTCTGTGCCGTAGCGATCGTATGCGGAGAGGAGAGCATGTAGTAGTGTTTGCTGCTGCAACCTCCCAGCATGAAGAGGAGTGTCATCACGAGATAGATCGTTTTTGTCATCATTGGTCTCCAAATATCAGTGCGTTGGGTTTCTTCTCGAGCTTCGTCGTCAGCCGCTCGATCGCCTGCGATGCACGGGTCAGTTCATGCAACGCGATCGTGATCTCTCTGGAGAGCGCCGATTTGCCTCCGTCGGCCTGCAGCAGTCCGTTCGCCGCTTCGAGTGTCTTTTGTGTCTCTTCGAGTATGGTGATCAGCTTCTGCGGCGCTTTCCGGAGGTTTTTGTCCGAAGAGATCTTTTTAAAGTTCTTCGCCACGACGGCAAACTCTTTCAATATCTTCACACTCTGGGCGGAGTTCTCGTCGATCGCCCTTTTCGTACTCGCAAGCAGCCCCTCGATATCGAGTTTGTTGACTTTGTCCAGGATGAGAGAGAACTTCTGGGCGATGTCGACATCGTTGCTTCGCACAGTCGGGATGATCTCCCGGCCGTCGATCGTTTCGATCCTTCGCTGCCCCTCCTGCCCTTCGTATACCAGCTCGATGTACTGGTTTCCGGTGATCGGATCACTCTGGGCGACACGCGCGCGCAACCCTTTGGTGACGGCATTTTCAAAGAAGGGCTTGGTGTTGTTGGTATCCTTGTCGGCACGGTCGGCAAAGGCGGAGGTATCGACGACTACTTCGATCGTAGAGATGATCTTTTTGACATTGTTGTCGAAATCGGAATACATCGCCACGACACTGCCCACCTGAAAACCGAAAAATTCGACCGGCGCTCCGACGTCGAGTTTGGCGATCGGTTCGTCGACGAGCAGATAGTAGTGGTATCTGTGGCTCTTTCCGAGTCCTATGCGTTTCTTCTGCATGGCGAGTTTGTCTTTGTAGAGGAAAAAGATATGAGAGATGCCCTTTTGCGGCGCATGATCGATCCTGGCCGGCGTGTCGAAGGCGATGCCGGAGTTGAGGATGTGTGATACCGGGGCGAGTTCGAGATTGAACCCCGAGTGGTTGAAAGTGAAGCTGATATTGCTCATGAGCCAGAACTGCGTCTCTTCACTGATATAGTCCGTATAGGGGTGATGCACGAAGATGCTGAAGTTGACACGCGTCCCGTCTTTGGCCAGTTTGACCTCTTCGATCTCCCCGACACGGATCTTTCGGAAGTAGACGGGGCTCCCCTGGTGCAGATTGCGCGAATCGGGTGCACTCAGATGGTAACGGTATCCCGTGTTGTTGTTTCTGTCGATATAGGGCTCTTCCAGGCCTTCATACCGGGTTTTGAGACTTCCCCCTTTTTTTTCGGGTTTGGCATACATCTGTATGTATGTGCCCGAAAAGAGCGTATCGAGACCGCTGATGCCGCTGGTACCCACTTCCGGTTTGACGATCCAGAACTTCGTCTCTTCGTTCAGAAAAGGTTCGGCATCTTTGTTCATGCGCACGGTGATGATCACCCCTTCGCCCTTCTGATCCAGAGATATCTCCTTGACCACGCCCACCGGGACATCGCGGTACTTGACATAACTCTGGTTCGCCTGCAGGCCGCTGTTCTGACTGAAATGTATCTTTATCTCCGGACCCATCTGCGCGAAATACTGGTAGGCGAACCACCCCGAGATGAGCAGCGCCGCGATCGGTACGACCCAGATCGACGTGAGCCATGACCAGAGGCTTCTTTTTCTTTTGGATCTGTGGGTTTTGGGTTCATGTATCTGCATCGCTACTCCTCAGGCGCATCTTCTTCCCCTTTTGTAATCATACGCGTGTCGAAACTGTGTGCGGCGAGCATCGTAAAGATCACCATCAGCGCAAATGCCGTAGCCGCCACGCCCGGGATGATCCGCACATAAGTGTATTGCACCAGTGTCGCCAGTATCGCCACGACAAAGACATCGATCATCGACCAGGGACCGATGATTTCGGTGATATAGAAGAGTTTATGTTTGTCCACTTTGGATGCTCCCGTCCTCTTTCTGACACTTATCAACAGATAGAGTAGCATGATAAACTTGACGATCGGAACAAATACCGACGCAAAAAGTATGATCAGCGCAATCGGATAGGAGCCATGCTCCCAGAGTGAAATCACACCGCCGATGATCGTATTTTCCTGCTGCCTCCCGAACTGCATGGTAATCAAAATGGGATACATATTCGCCGGTATGTAGAGAATCATCGCCGTGATCAGCAAAGCCCAGCTGCGCTGATAACTGCGATGGATTGGATGGTATATCCTCTGTTTGCAACGGCGGCAGACAACTTCGTCCGAGGTATCCGGATTGACCGCTTCGCAGATCGGACATGCGATCAGCTTCCCGTCGATCTCATCTCTGCGCATGATAGATCTCCTCTCTCAGATCCCACAGATCCGCTATGCGCAGTTGCCGTGTGAGATAGATGTCGAGCAGGATAAACGCCGCCAGCGCCCAGAAGGATACACCGATGACGATCTGGGCATAACCGATCAGCTTCACCAGTGCGACCAGTATGCTGATGAGGAAGATCTCGACCATATTCCACGCACGCAACTGCGATAGCAGGACGAGGAGTTTGCGCGTCGTTTCATAACCGCGGCGCAGCCTGAAAAGCAGCATGACAAAGGTATAGATGACGATATAGAGCAGCGGCACGAAGAAGATCAGAAAACTGACGATCAGTCCCACCACCCAAAAGTGCTCTTTGAAAAGGGTTACAAAGACAAAAGGCAGCGTCAGGTCGTGCCAGATACCGTTGATCTCGATACGTACGATCGCGAACGAACTGGCCATGATGAAAGTGATCAACGTCGCCAGTGCGATCGCAAGCCCTTTCTCGAGAAGGTTTTTATGGTCGGTATAGAGTGCTTTCTCGCATACATCGCAATAGGCTGTTTCTGCATCTTTGAGCCTGATTTTGCGATGCAGCGTATGGCAACCGGGACAGATGATAAGCTTGTCCAGAGGTATCTTGTTCATGTCAAGATCATATCACAATCAAGATTAGTTTAGTATATAAAGTTTTATTTTAATATCTTTGTTTTTTTGCTTTCACGATCCTTACACATTTATATGCTATAATCTTTCATTATAGATACTCTATATTTTTAAACATAAAGGTTTCTCTGTGATAAAAGCCTCTTTTGTACTTCTCCTGTTCACGATCTGCATGCATGCCGATGCGCTCAAAACAGTCTCTTCCTACAAAAACGCTATCCACAAAGCAGAAAAAGAGCATAAGCTCGTACTGGTCATGATGAGTTTCTCAGGCTGCCCGCTCTGTGACTACATGAAAGATATCGTTATGGAGCGCCCCCGTGTTCTCGACTATCTCAACAAGCACTTTTTCGTCGTCACCAGGGACTTGCTGAAAGATCGCTATCCGCAGCGTTTCAGCGTCATCGACACGCCGACTTTTTTCTTCATCGATCCCAAAACCAAAAAAGAGGTGATCCCCAAAAGATCCGGCGGCTTCAGACCCGACGCATTTCTGGCGCTGCTGCATGAAGCGACCGGCGAACCGATGCCCCAACCAGAGCCGAAAGCCGAAAACAACACCACAGACAACAATGCGACCCTCACCCCGTGCCGTAAAAACGTACCGTGTGAAGAGTCCCGCAAAATCACGATCAACTGAGGAGGCAGCCGATGATTAGACGATGGTTTACGATTTTGGGTATACTCTTTGCAACGACACTCTTCGCGGCGCAGAGCAACGGCAGAGATGCGAAAAATCTACCGTTCAAAGCGGCGATGCAAAAGGCCGCACACGAAGGCAAACTTTTGCTGCTGATGGTTTCGCAGGAGGGGTGTCCGATGTGTATCTACATGAAAAACAATACACTCAAAGATGCCGATGTCTCGCGACTCATCGCGCAAAATTTTGTCTTTGTCGAAAAGGAAAACGCCGACGAGGATCTGCCGGAGAAGTTCGAAGCGTTTGTCACGCCCACCTTTTTCGTCATCGATCCGAAAACGGCCACACAAATCGATTCACCGATTCACGGTGGATTCAAACCGCCCGCATTCATGCGGATACTTAAACTTTACATAGAAGAGAGGAAACCAAACCATGTTCAAAAAAATCATACTGACGATCATCACACTTCAGGCGCTTCTGCTCGCTGATTTCAGCGATATCGATGCCAGGCAGCTCAAGGAGTTGCAAAAACAGAATACTCCGGTCATCGACATACGTACACCGGGAGAGTGGAAAGAGACCGGCGTCATCCCCGGTGCGCACAAGATCATGTTCTTTGACGAGCGCGGCAATTATGACGTACAGAAGTTTCTCGACGCACTGCAAAAAGTGGCACCGGACAAAAACAAACCTGTCGTCATCTACTGCAGAAGCGCCAGCCGCACCAAAGTGGTGGGAGACTTTCTCTCCAGACAGGTCGGTTACAAAGATGTCAAAGAGCTCAGGGGCGGCGTCGTGTACGGATGGCACGACAAACTTGAAAAGTAAAAGGGCATTGCCGTCAAGTTAAAAAAACTTAAGCGCGGTTCATCCGCGCGCGTGTGAGCTAGAACTACACCCTCCCCTTGAGTCTTTCCAGACGCTCGATACGCGCCTGCGTGGAAGGGTGCGTTGAGAAGAGCGACGCAAATGAAAAGTCTTTGCCCGTGAAGGGGTTGACGATGAACATATGCGCCGTTTCGGGGGTAGCGTCATGGATAATGCCCCCTTTGTTGTAGTTCTCCAGCTTCATCAGCGCGCTCTGCAGCCACTCGGGATGGTGTGTCAGTTTCGCCGCACCTTCGTCCGCCATAAACTCCCTGTTACGACTCACCGCCATCTGTATGATCGAAGCGACCAGTGGCATCACCAGCATCATGATCATCGCAACGATGGGATTGCTGTTTTCGCGGTCGCTGCTCCCTCCGAAAAAGTAAAAGAAGTTGGTCAGCATCGCGATCGCACCCGCAATCGTTGCGGCGATCGTTCCGATGAGGATGTCGTAGTGTTTGACATGGCTCATCTCGTGTGCGAGCACCGCTTCGACCTCTTTTTCGTCGAGCAACTCCAGCAGCCCCTCCGTTACCGCGACCGCCGCGTGTGAAGGGTTGCGACCCGTAGCGAAAGCGTTGGGCACATGGTCGGGTATGATGTAGATTTTGGGCATCGGCGTACCCGCACGCTCACTCAGGCGTCTGACGATGTCGTAGAGCCCTCTGGCACTCTGCGCGTCCACTTCCACCGCATGGTAGTGGTGCAGCACCGCTTTGTCTGAGTTGTAGTAGGCCCAGAAGTTCATGGCCAGCGCCATCAAAAAGGCGATCAGCATCCCCTGCGAACCGCCAAGCATCCCCCCTACCCAGACAAAGAGCAGGGTCAGTAACGTCAGCAAAAATACCGTCTTAACAACTTCCATAATCGATCCCCTCTTCAAAAAGTATGCCGTCTATCTCGCGTTCACCCGCCCACTCGAGGTCGGATTCCACGCTGCTGTATAGCAGTATCTTAGCATCGAAAAGATAACCGTCGGCAAATTTCTGCGCCGCTTCGGCGATGCTCTTGTCGCAGACGATATAGCTGCACCCCAGCGCCTGCGCGAAGAGTACGTCCCGGGCAGTGTCACAGATGAGTGCGTATGGGAGATCGTTGTCCCGGCACTGCTTCGCCAGCGGCAGATGCACTTCGCCAAATGCGAAGATGAGCGTACTGCCTGACGGGGTCTGCGCGATGTCTTCGCTTTTTTTGATAAAATAGAACGGCGTGTAGTCGATCCAGGGGTGTCCTATGATGATCATTTGACCTCCGCGCACTCTTTGGAGCAGTAGTATTTGCCATCTTTGAGGATCGCTTCGTCGACGCTGACATAGACGCCGCACTTCTGGCACTCGACAACAGTATCGACATCTTTCTCATCACTCTTCTTCGGAGTTTTTGAAGCGCTCTCTTTCATCTTTTCAATCAGATTTCCCTCTCTGAAAAAGAGGATATAGACGACGTAGATGACCGCCGCCAGGAGTATAAGTTTGAATATCATGCTAATCCTTTGATAAAGAGGTAGTTGCGCTTGCCGCGGCGGATCACTTCACTCTGCCACTGCGGCTGCAACTCCTCGTGCACACCCTCGCCCTTGTAAAAGAGCAGCACCGTCTGCGGGCCGATAAAACCTTTCGCCAGATCGATCAGGGCATCGGTTTTCGCCACTGCGCGCGACGTGATCAGGTCGGCGGAAAAAGGTGTGATATTTTCGATGCGATCGCCTTTGATCGTGACATTGTCCAGCTCCAGCGTCGACTTGACCAGATGCAAAAAAGCTGTCCGCTTCATCAGCGGTTCCACCAGCGTGAAGCGGATATGCGGATACGCCATCGCCAGTATCAGCCCCGGAAACCCCGCACCCGTACCGATATCGACCGCGGTTTTGAGTTTTTTGGTGTCGAGAAACTGCATCGGATAGAGCGAATCTTCGACATTGGCATCGACTTCGGAGAGATCCTTCGCGCCCGAAAGGCGGTGCACTTTGTTGTACTCCAGCAACAGACGGCCGTAGGTATCGAACTTATCCATTGATATTCCTCTCCAAAGTACGAATATATCCTTGCAACTCATCCAATTTCTCTTCACAGATATCAAAAATGATCTCTGCGTCCAGATCAAGATAGTGATGGGAGATCAACTCTCTGAGTTTGATGATATGGCTCCAGTACTCCGCAGGTGCAGCCTGTTCCATAAAGCCCCTGTGGTGTTTATCGATATTTTTGATCGCCTCTCCGATTGTCTGTATCCGCAAGATAATCGCATCCAGTTTTTCATTCCCTTCGGGAGTTCTGAGAAAATCATCGACACTCTCTATCGGTACAAAACGCATCTTCACAACGTCGATGCTTTCATCGATATAGTGCAGCAACTCTTTCAGAGACAATTTATCCATAGACGATCTCTTTTTCGATCTCTCGTTTCAATCCTTCACGCAATCTTTGATGATAGTGAATCAGATCGACTTTTCGCTGAAAGAGCTCTTCGAGATATATCCACAACCCTGTAATATTGTCCACTGTTTTCTCTTCAAAAATGACATAAAAATCGATATCACTCTCACTTGTGGCTGTACCTCTGGCATAGGAGCCGAATACCCCGATCTTTTTGACAGAGTAACGATCATGTAAAATCTCTTTATGTTTTTGCAGTTGTGTCATGATCTCATCGAGTTGTATCATCATGCTTCCTTGATTTTGGATCAGGGGACTATTATAACACTTCTCAAAACAGATGTCCCATCTTCGCTTTTTTGGTTTTGAGGTAGTTTTTGTTGTATTCGTTGGCTTCGACGATGATCGGCAGCCGCTCGACGATCTCCACCCCTTCGAGGCTCTCGATCTTTCTGGGATTGTTGGTCAGCAGACGGATCTTGTCGATACCGAAATAGCCGAGCACATACTCCACCATCTCATAGCTGCGTTCATCGGCGCTGAATCCAAGCTGATGGTTCGCTTCCACAGTGTCAAAACCCTCATCCTGCAGCGCGTAGGCGTTGACTTTGTTCAGCAGGCCTATGTTGCGCCCCTCCTGCCGCAGGTAGATCACCATCCCGCCTTTCTCCGCGATCATCTTGAGTGCGTAGTGCAACTGCTCTCCACAGTCGCATTTGAGACTTCCCAGTGCATCGCCTGTGAGGCATTCGCTGTGCACGCGCACGATCGGAGCGTCGCCGAATGGCTCTTTGAAGATCACCAGATGCTCTTTTTCACCCTCTTTGAAAGCCTGTATCGAAAACTCTCCGTATCGGGTGGGGAGTGCGGCGATTTGGGATATATCTATTTTCATATCTTTTTATTTCCAACTTTATGGTAGAATTCATGTTTTTACAAATGAAATCTTCTCATGGGTTTGCTACACTCAAACGGCTTCACGGTGGGTACCCCGCAATCTGGTACAGATTGCGACCCTTCCGCTGCAGATGTTGTTCGTGTAACAAACCCA
>JANTHT010000048.1 GCA_024762235.1 Sulfurospirillum sp. | reverse complement strand
CTCACAGCGTGCGTTGCGGGATACCTTTGAGATACCGGGTAATCCCGCCAAAGCGCTGGCGGTGGCGATCGGCGGCGAAGCGCGACCGGTCGATCTGCTCTATTGTCAGGATGAGATCGTACTCTGGAGCGCACTGGTGGGTGAAGCACCGCCGCACGGCATGATGGCACGTGCCCGAAAGAATGATGCCGCGACCCATCGTATCTGGATGCTTCTGAAGAGTCTCTCTCACATCTTCAGACTCAAAAAGTCACTGATACGACTCAAAACTTTCAAAGAGCAGCAGATAGAGACGACGGCAAGCGGTATCGTTATCCTCTCGCACGATGACCACTCATGTGCAGCGGCGCTTGTGCGCCCTTTTCTCTCTTCAGGCAACGGCAAACTGACAGCGCTCATCATCTCGCCCTCATCGGTGATCGCCTATATCGGCTATCTTTTCAAAGCGATCTTCCGTTTCACCAAAACCCTGCCCAAAGCGGTGGGCGTGGTGCTGACACAGCGGGTGGAGATCGAAGCCGAACCGCCGCTGGAGGTAGAGGTGGACGGTGCGGCTTTCCGGAAGACGCCCGTGACATTTGAGATACACAAAAAAGCGTTTCGCCTCTGCGCCAGTGATGCTTTCTGGAAGAAAGAGGCTTATCGGCAGAGCGACGAGAAAGAGGTGGTCAAAGTTTCAACGCTGCCATCCGGCAAAGATGAGATCGACTATACAAAAAGACATATTCCATTTCTCCCGCATGCCGATACGGCGAAGTATCAGGAACTCTTCACCTCCCTGCGGGAAGAGGCGCGTACGACGACGACATTTGTCGTACTGATCATCCTCAGCACGCTGCTTGCGACTGTCGGCCTCTTTCTCAACTCCGCCTCCGTCGTCATCGGTGCGATGCTGCTGGCACCGCTGATGCAACCTATCGTCTCGACATCGATGGGTTTGCTGCGTTTTGATCCGGATCTGCTGGGGCATGGGATGCGCACCGTCACAGTCGGTGTGGCGCTGGTGCTCGGCACCTCTTTTATGATTGCGTGGCAATTGCCCTTTCAGACGATGACGCCGGAGATCGCGGGCCGTCTGCATCCCACACTGCTCGATCTGATTGTCGCGATCGTTTCAGGCATCGCCGCCGCGTATGCGAAGAACAATCCCAAAATCATCGGTTCACTCGCCGGTGTTTCGATCGCGGTGGCACTGGTACCGCCGATCGCTACGGCTGGGATCGGTCTGGGATGGAAAAACAGTGCCATATTTCAGAGCGCTTTTCTGCTCTTCCTCACAAACTTCGCGGGTATCATCTTCGCCGCGGCGCTCACTTTCATGCTTCTGGGGTTTTCCGCGATCAGAAAGGCGACAAGAGGGTTGCTCATCTCTCTGACGACACTGGCGCTTATATCGATACCGCTCTATTTCTCCTACTCCCTCATGATTACGGATGCCCATATCAGAGAGATACTGCAATCGGATGAGATACGGTTGGAACAGCATCGTGTCCGCATTGAAAATATATACATTACACATACGCATACTCCGCAGCAGATCGTGCTAAAATGTGATGTCGTAAGCGATGCGCCGCTTGATCCGAAAGAGAGAAGCATGTTGAAAAGAGAAGTTCTCAGGGAGATAGCACCCTATCTAAAGAAGGAAAAAGTGGTCCTCGAAGCACTTGAGCGTTACCGTTACTGAGGCTTTTTGCAACGCTTCTCCTCTTGATGCGGACGTTTCTCCAGTTTGAATTTCTGCGGTTCGACGGTGATATTGGTGATCACGGTACCGGTACGCATGGTCAGCGTATCCGCGACAATCTGTGCGATATCGTCAGGCTCTATATAGCATTGGGGGTCTTCGGCCGGGTGGAAACGGAGCGTATCGAAAAAGTTGGTATTGGTGATATCGGGTTCGATGTTGACCACTTTCAGACCACTCTTGCGCGCCTCTTTGAAAAGTGAGAGACCGAAGTGTTGCAGACCCGCCTTGCTGGCGCCGTAAGCGGCTCCGAAGAGCGCGGGTTGCCGGGCGCTGATGGAGCCGATATTGAAGATGTAGCCGCTGTTTTGCTTGAGCGGCTTGAGGAAGAGTTTGGAGAGTATCAAAGGGGCGGTGAGATTGAGCGCGATAATCTCTTCGATCTGTTCGACGTGCAACGCTTCATGGGGTGCGAAGTGGCCGACTCCTGCGGCATTGATCAGGATATAGGTATTGGCTTTGTCGATCTTGTGCTGGAGTGCCAGAAGCTGCTCGCGTTGTGTCAGGTCGCAGGTGAGATGAACGAAGTTGTGATGGTCGCATTCACATTTACTGAAGTCCCTCGATACACCGATCACTTTGTAGCCCATCTGAAGGAGTCTGGTCGCGCATGCGAGTCCGATTCCGCTCGATGCACCCGTGACGATTGCATTTTTCATAGGAGATCCATTGCTGCTTTTATCTCTATTGTACAATAAAATATATTAAATTTTATTATAAAACATACCGGCCTGGCAGCTTTTGTCAGACTATTTGAGGTAGTTGTCCAGTATCAGTTTGAGATAGACCTTGTCCGCACTGTTGATGAGCACTTCATCGAATCTGGATCGCGTCTGGTCATCGACGATAGAGTCGAAGCTTCGAAAGAGGAGTACCGTGGTATCGTCCCGCTTCTCGATACGGTTGAAAAGGTCGTCGAAATCGAGGTCCGCAATCTCGTTGTCGACCATGATCACCCGGTAGTTGTTTTTGACAATCATATCGAGAAACTGATTGGTACCGGTCGCGATATCGACATGGTCGTAGAGTTGTGAGAGTACCTTTTCGAAGATTTTGGTCTCGACTCTGCTCTTTTTGTAAACGAGTATGCTGTCATGCACCGCTGCTTCTGCCGCACCGCCGCTTTCCGGAAGAATACGTTCTGCAGGCTTCTCTCTAACCTCGGTAAGCGCTGTTTCCGCTTCCTCTGCGGATGATCCCTCTTCACGCTGCGGTACTTCTTCTGCCGTCTCGGTTGTGAGAGGAGACTTTTCACTTTTCAGCGGTATGTTGTAGGATTCGAGCAGTTGCAGAATATCGTGGCGGGTGATCGGTTTGGGCAGATATTCGTCGAAACCGTCGTTGAGAAATTTTTCGCGGTCACCCTTGAGGGCATTGGCCGTCAGCGCGACGATGGGCACGTGCGGCAACGCCTTCTCCTCTTCATACTCGAGGATCTCTTTGGTCGCGCTCACGCCGTCCATCACAGGCATCGCGATGTCCATGAAGATCAGGTCGAAATCACCCTCTTTGCGCGCTTTGACGGCCTCTTCGCCGTTTGGTACAGTCGTTACATCGAGATTCTGGGAAGTGAGGATCTTTCTGATCAGTTTCTGGTTGATATCGTTGTCTTCCGCGACCAGAATATGATAACGCTCCTTCTTCCTGAGTACTTTACGCTGGATCTCTTCGATCTTCGCTTCGGGGAACTCCGCTTTCTGCTCGATCTCCGAGAGCAGTTTTCCGAATTTGGTAAGATAGAGCGGTTCATGGGTGGCGAAGAGCTGTGTCCCTTCGGTGATCTCGTTGCGCCGCATCGGTGTCGGCAAAATCAGCAGTAGCGGTATGTTGAGCGACTCCAGCAGTGCCACGGCCTCTTTCTCCGTCTCTTCGTACGCTGCGATGATCAGATTGGTCTTTTCGAGCATCTGCGGATCGGTCAGTTGCCCGACAGCCGCCTGTTTGTGCGTCGTACCCGTATAGTCGAGGTACTGGGTTACGACACCATCGAGGGGCGTTGTCTCTCCTTCGATAATCTGCACGGCATTGAAATATTTGAATCTTTTTTTGTAACTGTTGCGCAGCGGCTTCTCTTTCTTGAGCTCGAGTGTAAAGTAAAATCTGCTCCCCTCTCCTTTCTGACTCTCGACTTTCAGTTCACTATCCATCAGTTTGACATAGTTGGAAGAGATGGTCAGACCGAGTCCTGTACCCCCGTATTTTCTGGTAATCGTCGAATCGGCCTGGGAAAAGGCGTCGAAGATATCTCTCATCTCTTCCGGACTCATGCCGATTCCTGTATCGCGTACTTCGAAATAGATGCGCTCTTTCTCTCTGGAAGGGGATTCCAGTTTTTTGACAGTGAGTGCGACATGTCCCTTTTCCGGGGTGAATTTCATCGCGTTTGAGATCAGATTGAGCAGGACTTCTCTGATTTTGGTGGCGTCTCCCAGCAGAAAGTGATCGAATCCGGCATCCATATACATGGAGAGGTTGATCTCGTTGCTTTCGGCACGTGCCTTGTAGACCTCTACGACACTCTCGAACTCTTCGAGCGGGGAGAAGAGAATCTCCTCGATTTCGATCTTCTGGCTTTCGATTTTGGAGAGATCGAGAATGTTGTTGATGATCTCGAGCAGGTTGTCGGTACTTTTGTGTATGATATCGACATATTCGCGCTCCTCTTCTCCCAGATCGCTGTTTTTGAGAAGGTCGGTAAAACCGATGATACCGTTGATAGGTGTACGTATTTCATGAGACATATTGGCGAGAAAGATACTTTTGGCGGCATTGGCTTTTTCCGCTTTTTTCTTTTCGACGGCGATCTTGTCGACACTCTCTTCGAGTATTTTATAGGCTTTTTCGACACCTTCTGTTGTGTTCAGATCGATCGTATCTTCGATGACGGCATGCTCGAGTGTCTTGTCGAGCAACGACTCCAGACCGGCGGTACGCAGCAGAAAGGGGATCAGCTTTTTATAGATCAGGAGAAGATAGAGGCTGAAGAGAAAGAGTGATGCGAGCAGCACCATGCTGACAAGTGCCATGTTTTTCCTGCTCTTGACAATCGAGATGATCCTGGCATAGAGTGTATTGGTCGTATCGTTGAGGGTCACGATTTTGGCGGTTTCGGTCGTAAACCACTCCATCGGCTTGACCGCGGGCTCTTCCCCTTTGAGCAGGGCGCGCTTGATGGCGTCGCTCTTTTTGACAGCCTGTAAAAACTCCGGTGCATTGAGCGCTTTGGCGATTTCGGAGCGCTGTTGTATGTCGAGAGGTGCGAAAGCGGGCGTCACGGTACTGTTTTGAAAGAGATCTAGCAGAAACAGTCTGTCTGTTTTGATCCCGTTTGCCAGGAGATTGGTCACGACATCGCGCTCATCGGCGATCGATTTCATCACTTTGACTGCACTGACGTAGCTGGCGCACAGAGATGAGAGCGCCTCCCCCGAAGCCTGGGGAACGATCGTTTCGATCTTCTGGATCGTGAGTGTAAGTAGTTCGTTGAAGTAGTTGTACATCGGTTCGAAGCCGATCTCACCGCTATCGATTTTGGTACGCATGAGATTGATGCGTTTGATACCGGCGATCAGTTTGAAAGCGATCTCATCGCCCCTGTGTGGCGCATGAAAATTCAATACCGCATTGATGGCGCTGTTGGTGGCAATCCTCTGCTCTTCGAGCAGTTTTTTGACTTTCCGGTTCTCTGTGTCGTTGATGTAGATACTTTCCAGACCGCGCTCGGTAGCGAGATTCATGAAGAGTGTTTTGAGTGCACTCGCCTGCAGATTGCGCAACTCCTGTTTTTCATACAAGGTGTATTGTCTGTAGGAATCGTAGGTAAACCAGGCACTCAGTAGTGCAACGATCACGATCGGAACGATCGTGATGAACTGGAGATTGCGCTTGATAATCATAACTCTTTATGCTCCGTTCAGGCAACGGCTGTTGCGTAATGTTCTTTGTAACGGGCTACGGTTTTTTTGAGTATATGCAATTCGTGTCGCAGCGCATCGCCTGCTTTCGATTCGCACTGTTGTGACATCTTTCTGGCATGTTCGAGTATCTTCTCAAAATGGAGAATCTCCGCAGAACTGGAAATCTTGATCAGACTATATTTGATGTTGTCGTAATCTTCCAGATTCAGATACTCTTCCGCCAGTGAAAGAGATGCCTCGGTGTCGTCCAGAAACTCCTCAATAAAATCGCGCGCCTCATCTTGTTCCAAACCGAGATTTCCAAGTTGGGGCAGATGCAACGCATCTTCCTCCTCCTCTCTCTCGTCCGGGTGCTGGGATTTTAGTGACTCTTTCGTTACAGATCGCTTATTTTCATCTTCAGGTTTTAAAAGATTCAAATGATTTGATTTTTCATCGATATTTTCCTCTGCAGAGTGCGCTGCTGCCGCTGCATCGGAGACCGGAATCTGAAAAACCTCACGCAGTGTCTTTTCAAAAGAAGCCTCCTGCGGATCGCTCTTTTGAGGCGTTGAGAAGAGAGGCCGTTCCTCTTGCGGAGCATTATCCTCCGGAGTCAATCCCTCCATCTCGAAGTGAGGGGTTGCTTGTTCGTTTGCATGGTCCTGTTTTTCCGTCGTGTTTTGCGGATCGCTATGTGCGCTGCCAGACTCTTCCTGCAGACTTTCAGCGAGTATCTGTTCCAGTTTCAGTGCCGCTTCACTCTGTTCTGCCGCGTCAGGCTGACTCTCCGAATCGATTTCAGCGATGTCATGTTTGATCTGGTTGATCAACGCATCTTTGTTATCATCAGAAAGGGGCATCGGTTCATTGGCTTCATGCAGTGACGCTTTTGACGCAGTAGTTTCGCGCTTGAAGAGATCGAAAGAGAAGGGTTTGCTTTCATCTGCCGATGCCTCGGATTCCACCGATTCTGCAGAAGCGCTTTTTTCAGAAGATTCAGGGAGCTCTTGCTGCGGAAGAGCATCCTCCTCTTTTTTCAGCAGATCGAACGAGAAGAGGCTTGCATGTCCCTCCGCTTCAGAATCAGAAGCAGTGTCACTCTTTTCACTCTCTGACGCGCCGAAAGTGACATGCGGCACAAGCGTATCCTCCTCCCCGGCGGCCTGAGCCTGCTGATGCGCCGCTGTTGCATCCGGAAGTGCCCCCGTACCTGTCGGGTGCTGCTTGGCGGGCTCTTCCTCTACGGGCACGGCATGCGCCGGCTCGGGAGTGGCAGCGATATCGAGTTTAAAGATATCGTCGGAATCTTCACTTGCCGGATGATGATCGAAGTTGATATGCGGCGGCTCTTTCTCCTCTGTTTCGGAGAGATCCGGTGTCGCATCCAGAGGCGGGATATTGAGGATGAAATCTTCACTTTTTTCGGGGCTAGCGGGCTGCTGAGGCGTATGCTCCGGTAACGGTGCAGGGCGGGTCGGTGTTTCGGGCATGTCGAGTTTAAAATCGAGGGGTTCGGTCACGGCGGCTTCTGCAGTGGCCGTTTCAGAGGGTTGTTCTGCACCGGAAGTGACGGCTGCTTCACCTGCCAGTTTTTTGAGGCTGAACTCCTTACTCTCTTTCGAACGGCTGTCATGGACGTCAGATTTGGCGTATTTGGTAAAGTTTTCATTGATCAGCTTGACACTGTAGACCTTGCGCAATCCGTCATAGGTGTGGTTGAGAAAAACCTCTTTGATGGTGATGTCGACAGGGGCTTCACTGCCGTTTTTCTGGCGCACATACGCCCTCTTGTTCGCCGCACCGCTGTAGAGGATATAGTGTATCCAGGAGAAGTTTTCGAATTTGTGGATAAAACCCTCTTTCTTGACGAAAAGGTCGGCAAAGTCGCTGTTCATGGAGGTGAATTCGTCGATATCCTCATACCCCAAAAATGCCAGCGTCTCCGCACTCATGCCGATGAAATTAAAATCCTGATCGTACAATATCATTGTTGCTCCCTGCCTGTTTCTGAAATATTTTTGATATTTTGAGCAATATTCGTGCCAACAACGGCGGTGAGTTCCTGCAGCGTCGCATTTTGAATATTTTCAAAAGTCCCGAAATATTGCAAAAGTTTCCGAACAGTCGCCTCTCCGACACCCTTTTTTTCCAAAAGGGTGATTTTCTGATCGGCTTTGCGTTTCTGCTTTTGGTGAAACGTGATCGCGAACCGGTGCGCTTCGTCCCGCAGACGCTGCAGAAACTGCAGTCGCCTGTCGTTCGGGGAGAGGTGCAGGGTACCCTCTGTAGTGTAGAGGATATCATGCGCCTTCCCTTTGGCACGCATCGCTTTGGCGTCTCTCTTCTCTTTTGCAATCGCTACAATATCGACATAAACACCGCTTTTCTTAACGATCTTTTCAGCCAGTCGCCGCAGCGTCTCTCCCCCGTCGATCAGAAAGAGATCGGGCGGGGGATTTTTGGCAAAACTGTCAACGCGCCGCTCCAGCAGTTCACGCATCTGCGCATACTCATCTTTCGCTTCGAGGTTGTAGTGCCGGTACGCCTCCCTGTCGAAGCCATCCTCCCAGCGCACCATCGCGCCGACCGTCGCACTCCCCTGCATGTGAGAGTTGTCAAATGTTTCGATCGCATAGGGGATGTTTTGCAGCCCCAGAAGGGTGCGCAGCTCCTCATAGAGCGAGACGGGATGTTTTTTCGCTTCCATACGCAGGATCTCCCGGGCATTGTTGCAGGCGAGTTCGGTGACACGGCGCTTCTCCCCTTTCTGCGGAACTCTGATCTGGACTTTGCGGCCGAATTTCTCTTCCAGATAGGAGGCGATCAGCGACGATTCTGCAAAATCGTCGTAGAGCAGGACCTCCTTGACCCGGTAGGGGAGCTCGTTCTGATAGTACCCCAGCAGCAGGCGCCTGTAGAGTTCGTCCCTGTCGAAACCGGTCGAGGATTTGAAGATCGTATGGCTCGAAGCGCTCACTTTGCCGCCACGGATGAAGAGTCGCACGCCGCATGCGCGGTTTTCGCCGATATCGACGGCGAAGATGTCGAAATCTGCCAGTTTTGCCAGATCGATCTCGGAGAGCATCTGTGTCGATTTGATCTTTTCGATGCGGTCACGCATCTTCGCTGCCTCTTCGAAGAGCATCTCTTCACTGTAGGAGAGCATCTTCTCTTCGAGCTTACGGATCAGTTTACCGCGATGCTGGATATAACCGATCGCCTCGTCGACGATCTTCGCGTACGCCTCTTTGGTGATCTTTCCTTCACAGGGGGCGTCGCACTTGCCGATCTGATGAAAGAGGCATGCCTTCTTCCCTTTGATGCATGCTTTCTTCTGTACCAGCTTGCAGAGGTCGTAGATCGCATCGAGGATCTCCCGCGCATTCTGGGAGAAGGGACCGAAGTATCTGATCTTTTTCCCCTTGACGATCTTGCGGGTGATCTCAGGCCGGGGAAAATCCTCTCCCAGATCGACGTAGATATAGGGGTAGGTCTTGTCGTCGCGCAGCAGGATGTTGTATTTGGGTTTGAGCTGCTTGATGAGCGAGTTTTCGAGAATCAGCGCATCATGCTCGCTCTGTACGACGATATACTCCAGTTTAACCGTCTCAGTCAGCATCTTGTATATACGCGCGCCGACACCCGGAGAAGGGCCGAAGGAGGGGGTGAAACGGAAATAGCTCTTGACCCGTTTTCTGAGACTCTTGGCTTTGCCGATATAGAGCAGCCGTCCCTCCCGGTCGAAATACTGGTAGATTCCCGGAGAGTCGGGGAGTGAGCGTATCTTATCCTGAAGTTGCATTGTTGCGTATATCTTCCTTGATCTGTTGAAAGAGCGCTTTGAGCCGTGCATCGGTGGCGAAGTTGTAGAAGCGCCCCGTAGCACGCTCTTTGTAGGTAAAGTTGGTGATGACCTCAGGTGGCGGCGCGTGCGTGATTTTGTTGCTGACAAAGGCTTTCACCTCTGTTATTTGAACATCTTTACAGTTTTCATCAATATCTTTAATTTTCTTTAATAAACTTTTTATAAGAGTGATCTTATAATTAAACTCCATTTTCATTCCGGGATGGTTCAGGACGAAAAAGAGGGTGCGGTTTTTGACATAGGTAAACATGACAGCCTTCTGCAGCTGCGGTGGCAGAAGCGTGATCAGTTTTGCGAAGCACTTTTTTTCACCTATTTTATGAAAGTAAGGTTTTTTCACGATATGCGCGATGATTTTTTTGGAATTTTTCATATTTTTATTATAACATTTATCTTGATTTTTTTTACTGCATGCGGATATAAAACAGATCCGGTGTATGTACCACCCCAAAAAAAAGTGACGCAGAGATGATTCATAAAAACCAGATATACGACGCCATCATCATCGGCACCGGAATCGCGGGTCTCAATGCCGCCGCAACTTTCGGCAAAAACAAGAATGTACTGCTTATCTGCAAAGAGAATTCGTGGGATTGCAACACCTTCTATGCACAGGGCGGTGTCGCCGTCCCGGTAGATGAAGCGGATATCCCGCTGCATGTCCGTGATACGCTGGAAGCGGGTGCCGGACTCTGTGATCCCAAAGCCGTCGAAGTGCTCTGCCGCGACGGACGAAAAGCGATCGACGATCTGATCGCAAGAGGCATGGAGTTCGACAAAGATGAAGCGGGGAATCTGCTCTATACCAAAGAGGCGGCCCATTCCAGAAACCGCATACTCCATGCCGGCGGCGATGCGACCGGTCGTCTGATACACCACTTTCTGATGCGTGAAAACCCGCACAAACTCCTTTACAATTCGATCGTCACCGATATCTTCATCGAAGAGGGATATTGTCACGGCGTGCGTGTTTTTCACAAAGATGAGTTCCGCAACTACTACGCTCAGGCGGTCATCATCGCCAGCGGCGGTATCGGCTCGATCTACGAGTACCACACCAACGCAAGTTCCATCTCAGCCGATATGCAGGGACTTTGCCTTGAAAAGGGGTGTGATCTCAGAGATATGGAGATGTTGCAGTTTCACCCCACTGTCTTTATCCATAACCGCGGGGCCAGAAAACAGTTGCTGACAGAAGCGCTCAGGGGAGAGGGAGCGCATATCGTCGATGAAGATGGCAAGCGTTTTCTCTTTGAGTATGACAAGAGAGGTGAACTGAGCCCGCGCAGTCTCGTAAGCCATGCGATCAACGACTGGAAACAGAAAACCGGCAAAGAGGTCTATCTCAACTGTTCGATGTTCGAGGAGGAGTTCTTCCGCCACCGCTTTCCGACCATCTACCACAATCTCAAAGATCTCGGGTTCAACCTTCCCTATGACGAAATCCCGATCTCCCCGGCGTTTCACTATGCGATGGGCGGGATCGAAACCGATCTCAACGGCAAAGTCCCGGGCATCGAAAACCTCTATGCCGTCGGTGAAGTCGCTTCGACGCGGGTACACGGTGCCAACCGCCTCGCGAGCAATTCGCTGCTGGAGGGACTGGTATTCTCCAGACGGGCGGTAAGCGATATATTGCGTCGTGATGTCTACTTTCAGCTCAGAGAATTTCCGGCCGAAGAGGAGCCGCTCTGGAAACCGGTCGACAAAGAGCTTAAAAACGAGCTCAGGCACCTGATGTGGGAAGCCGCAGGTATCACACGGGAGAAGTCAAAACTCGAAGAGGCGCTTGAGAAGATCGAGAAGATGCTGAAGCGCGATATCGGGAAATTGCTCCGTTTACGTCTCAATACCTCAAGAAATATCGTAAAAAGTGCGATATACAGGGAAGAGCCTTTAGGGGCGCACTACATCATCAAAAAAGGAACCACATGAAGATTCTACTTCTGTTACTTACGCTGACGCTTTCGCTTTTCGCATCCGGGGATGCGGCTGCAGCACATGCCGATCTCACCACCAGCTGGGTGGGTATCGTATCTTTTGCGATATTTATTATCGGTTACTACTTCATCGCCACGGAAGAGCGTTATGAAGTCAACAAAGCGAAACCTGCGCTCTTTACAGGTACCTTCATATTCATGCTGATCGGCATCTACTATACGATACATGGTCTGGATGTCAATCCGCTGCACGACGAGATGGAGCGCCTCATCCTGGAGATTGCCGAAATCTACTTCTTCCTCTTTGTGGCGATGACTTATATCGAAACGCTGATCGAGAGAAATGTGTTTGACGTGCTGAAGTATAAACTGGTTTCGAGGGGATACACCTACAAAAAGCTCTTCTGGCTGACAGGGTTGCTGGCATTCTTTATCTCTCCCGTTGCAGACAACCTGACGACGGCACTGATCCTCTCCACCGTACTCTTTACGATCGACAAAACCAACAAAGCCTTTCTGGTGCCGGGTGCGATCAACATCGTCGTTGCGGCAAACGCCGGAGGCGCATGGAGTCCCTTCGGTGATATCACGACACTGATGGCATGGACTGCAGGAAAAGGACACTTCATCGACTTTCTGGCACTTTTTCCGGCATCGGTCCTGGGATGGGCACTTACAGGTTTTCTGCTGGTAAAGTTTGTACCGCAGGGGCAGCCCCATTTCGATGCCAACGACAAGAGAGAAGAACTTTTACCGGGTGCCAAAATGGTCATATTCCTGGGTATTCTGACCATCAC
>JANTHT010000047.1 GCA_024762235.1 Sulfurospirillum sp. | reverse complement strand
TGACAAAGTCGTGGAGATCGAGGGTGTCACGCACTCTTTTGGCGGAAAGATCGCTTACAGACTCCGGGAGAGCAGGCTCCACGGCAAGATCACCGATGTGCCGCTCAAAAATATCCTCCACACGCTGTTAGTGCCCGAAGCGCTCGAAGCCGGGGTATTCGGCGATATCGACTATGATATTCGCAGCCAGAAAGGTACCATCATTACCCGGCTCCAAAATACCAGACTCCTGCCCAATCAGTTGACGGATATTCTTAAAAATTATGGTGGTATCGATTTGAGTAAAGAGCGATACAGCGAGACCACTTTCAAAGCGGATATCGTTGCTACACTGATCACTTTTGATTTTGAAGCCAAAAGCCGAAAAAGTGCATTTGTCATAAGAGAGGGGCGTATCGGCAGAACTACAGGAGAGATCGATGCCAGATTCAAACTCAGAGTCGACGACAAAGATTTTTCCGGTGTCATCAAAGGCCCTTTGCAAAAACCCAAAGTGAGAGTGGACAGTTCAAAATATCTGCAAAAGAGAGCGGTCAAAGAGGTTAAAAAATTTATCGACAAAAAACTCGGTAAGTTTGGACTCGGAGAGAGCAACGGCACCAGGCCGCAGGATGCGATCAAAGGTTTGATCAAGGGGCTCTTTTAGCGGCGCCTCCAACGACGAAACGATATCTCCCGGAGACGCTGCCGCTGCCCATCCATGCGCCATGCCATGCGCCATGCGGTGCAAGTCGCTATTTTATCTCAGTAATGGAATATTTTTCATACACTGTCTCTGTATAGCCTTTGCTTTTGACCTCTGCCCCCTCTTTTACAGTCGTAAACACAATCTCCTGCCACTCCTCTTCGTTTGAAGAAGCCATGACGATGATGTTGTGGGAATCCCTGGGGTCCACTTTCCAGGTTATCGGCCATGACAGGTCACTCATGGCATCGTGATATTCCACAGTTCCGGTTTTATCAGCATTCAGGGAGAGTGTCTCGAGGAGTGCCACCGTACCTGTTCCGGCTTTTTGCAGTGTTACTTTTTTCCCGATCAGATGGGAAGCGATGGTGCCGTTACCGCCGGTGCCGCCACCGGAGGAGGTGTTAGTGTCAACAGAGGCTTGCATTGTACTTTTCAGATGTTCGATGGCAGACGTTGCGTCGATTGCACCGACACCGGCAATCGAGAGAAGTTCACCGAGGGATTTGGTTTTAAACTGCATGCCGGTGGTAAAAGCGTCAGAAAACTCTTTGGTTATTTTGATACCGTTGTCCGGCACAGAATCATCGTCGAGTGACTGCAGCAATTGCACCAATTCAACGAGTTTGTCATCACTGAAGTCTGTACGGGCTACACCGACCAGGTCCTGCGGATAGACGTTACCGTCGGATGTCGGGATATCGACACTTCCCAGGGAGAGTTTGCCTATATAAAATGCAACAGGAGAGCTTTCACAGTAAAAAGCACCGCTGCTGTCGGTAAAACCCCTGGAGTTTGTCCCGACGCAACTGTAAAAGAGACCCTCTACAGGCGCATCGATGAAGTATCCAGTGATTTTGTTGGTGTCGTTGTGAGAGGCGCTGTCTGCCGCTGAAGAGGTACCGTTTGCACTGCCGCCGCCGCATCCGATAAGCATCGCCGTAACGGCGGCCAGGGAGAGTATACGTACTGTTTTCATGATTTGATTCCTTTGTGTTATGTTTGGGAACATGTTGTCATATAAACGTTGCAAAAACGTTGCAATGCATGTACAGACACAGAGCCCTGTGGTGAATCAAAAAGTCCTTCTTCGCTATAATAGAGACAAATTTTACCATAAAGGTTCATCATGAGAAGTGATCAGGTCAAAAAAGGGTACCAGAGAGCGCCCCACAGAAGTCTCTTTCGTGCGACAGGGCTCAAAGACGAAGATTTCGACAAGCCGTTTATCGGTGTGGCGAACTCTTTTATCGAGATTATCCCCGGGCACTTTTTCCTCAATAAATATGCTGCGATCATCAAAGAAGAGATCCGTGCGTGCGGTTGTGTACCGTTCGAATTTAACACGATCGGTGTCGACGACGGTATCGCGATGGGGCACGACGGTATGCTCTACTCGCTGCCGAGCCGTGAGATCATCGCCAACTCGATCGAAACGGTCATGAATGCGCACAAACTCGACGCGATGATCTGTATCCCCAACTGTGACAAGATCACTCCGGGTATGATCATGGGTGCGCTGCGGGTCAACGTCCCGACGGTTTTTGTCAGCGGCGGGCCGATGAAAGCGGGACAGCTCAAGGATGGTACGCCGATCGATCTGGCGACGGCGTTCGAAGCGGTCGGTGAGTTCGAAGCGGGTGAGATCAGTGAAGAGAAGCTTGTCGAAATCGAGTGTGCGGCGTGTCCGAGCGGGGGATCATGCAGCGGTATGTTCACGGCCAACAGCATGAACACCCTGATGGAGGCGATGGGTATCGCACTCAAGGGTAACGGTACCATTCTGGCACTCACGCCGGAGCGTGAAGAATTGCTCAGAAAAGCGGCGCGCCGTGTCTGTGAACTGGCGAAAGAGGAAGCGCTGACGGAGAAGTTCCGCATCCGCAACATCCTCAACGAAAAAGCGGTACACAATGCATTTGCCGTCGATATGGCGATGGGCGGCAGTTCCAACACCGTACTGCACATGCTGGCGATCGCACGGGAAGCGGGTGTGGACTTCAACCTCGAAGATATCAACAAGATGAGCAAAAAAGTGTCGCATATCGCCAAGATCTCTCCCTCTCTCTCGACGGTGCATATGGAAGATATCAACACTGCGGGCGGTGTGAGTGCGGTCATGCATGAGATCAGCAAGCGCGGGGATATACTCGAACTCGACAACCTGACGATAGAGGGTGAAACGATCGGCGAGCGCATCGCCGACAGTGAGATCAAGGATACCAACATCATCCATACCATCGACAACCCCTACTCGAAAGTGGGCGGTCTGGCGATCCTCTACGGCAACCTTGCGCAGGAGGGTGCGGTGGTCAAAACTGCCGGTATCGATCCTTCCATGCGTACATTTACCGGAAAAGCGGTCTGCTTCAATTCGCAGCAGGAGGCGATCACAGGCATCACGGGCGGTAAGGTCAAAGAGGGCGATGTCGTCGTCATCCGCTACGAAGGGCCACGCGGAGGTCCGGGCATGCAGGAGATGCTCGCTCCGACCAGCCTCATCATGGGTATGGGACTCGGGGACAAGGTGGCGCTGATCACCGACGGCCGTTTCAGCGGTGCGACACGCGGTGCGAGCATCGGACATGTGAGTCCCGAAGCGGCCGAGGGCGGCGTCATAGGGCTTCTCGAAGATGGCGACATCATCGACCTGGATGTCGACAACTACATCCTCAGCGTCCGGCTCAGCGATGAAGAGATCGAAGCGCGACGCAAACAGTTCAAGCCGTACATCAAAGATATCCAGGGTTCATGGCTCAAACAGTACCGCCAGCTCGTCACCAATGCCAGCAACGGTGCGGTACTCAGAACAGAGTTCGAAGAGGGGTGCTAGATGAAGCGTGTCATCAACTTCAATGCAGGCCCCTCGACACTCCCGTTGTCCGTACTGGAAAAGGCGCAGCGTGAACTGGTAGATTTCAGAGGGCACGGCCTCTCGATCATGGAGGCGTCGCACCGTTCGAAGCTGTACGAAGATGTCCACAACGGTGCGATCGAAAAGATGCGTAACCTCTACACTATCCCCGACGACTATGCGGTGCTCTTCCTGCAGGGAGGGGCGTCGATGCAGTTTGCGATGGTGCCGATGAACCTCTACCGCGGCGGGGTGATCGAGTATGCCAATACCGGTGCATGGTCGAAAAAGGCGATCAAAGAGGCGCAGATACAGAAGTGTCAGGTGCAGATCGTCGCGGAGAGTTCTGAGAGCAACTTCGACCATATCCCCGATGCCCACTTCAGCGATACATGCGACTATGCGCACATCACTTCCAACAACACGATCTACGGCACGCAGTACAAGTGTTTTCCCGAGACGAAAGCGCCGCTGGTCGTCGATGCTTCTAGCGATATCTTCTCCTATCCGGTGGAGTGGTCAAAAATTGATCTTATGTATGCGGGTGCACAGAAAAACGCGGGACCTTCGGGTGTGACGATTGTCATCGTCAAAAAATCGCTGATCGAAAACGTTTCCGAAGATGTGCCGACGATGCTGCGTTACAAGACGCATGCCGATGCCAACTCCCTCTACAACACGCCGCCTACTTTCGGTATCTATATGCTCTCACTCATGATGGAGTGGCTGGAGGAGCGCGGCGGGATCGAAGCGGTGGCGCAGTACAACGAAGAGAAAGCGGCGCTGCTCTACGACGCCATCGACAACAGTGACGGATTTTACACGGGCCATGCACGCAGACAGGATCGCTCCCTGATGAACGTCACTTTCAACATACGCAACAAAGATGCCGAACTGGAAGCGAAACTGGTCGCTTTTTGTGAAGAGCGTGATATGATCGGCCTCAAAGGGCACAGAAGTGTCGGAGGACTCAGGGCGTCGATCTACAATGCCATGACGATCGAAGGTGTGCAGAAACTGGTCACTGCGATGGAGGATTTTCGCAAAGCGCACAGTTAGCGGGGTGTGACGATCCGGCGTGCCGCCGGATCAGAAGGTTATGCAGAGATCAGTCTTTTTTGAGCTCGGCGACGATCACGCCGCGGAGGTCGCCCTCTTTGTATCCTGTCGCTTTGTCTTCCGGATAGACTTTTTTCAATACAGCCTGGATGTCGTCGGAGATGTTGGTACCGTGGCATTTCAGACACATCGCTTTGGCGACGAGAGGTTTGTAGACACGGTATTTTCCGTCCGCTTCGACGACTCTGATATCTTTGGGAGAAAATTTCCCCTCTTTGATCGCTTCTTCGTACGCTTCCATCACTTTCGTGTCTGTCGCATCGGGTGCGTTTTTGGGATTACGTACTTTAAGTGCCGTTCTGCGTACATCGGCGTAGTCTGGCAGTTTTTCATTGACCGATTCGGTGATTTCTGAAGCTCTGGTGGAGCAAAACCCCATTGCCAGGGCACCGGTCGGATCCTCTTTCATCTTGGCTTTCACCTCTTTTTTCAGCGCACCACCCAGCATCTTGATATACTTGACGCCTTCCTCTTTGATCGGTTTGAGATTCTCATCTGCCATGGCAGCATTGGCAAGCAGTGCCAGTGCAACAAAAGATATTGTTAATTTCCTCATAATACTCCCCTATAATAAATTTAGATTTTGATTATGATCAAAGTTGACTTAAAATAGCATAAAGTGGTATTATACATCTATGGAAAGCATGGCACTCTACCAATTTTTAAAGCTCGAACTTCTCTCGATCGTAACGCTGCTTCTGACGGCAGGGGCGGTCGCGCATATGCTCTCCACACGCAAAAAACCCAAAAGTATGCTGGCATGGGTCGTTGTGATCATCTCGATGCCCTATATCGGTATCCCGCTCTATATCATCTTCAGCGGACGCAAGATCGAAAAAACGATCCTCAAAAAAGGGCTGCTTGTACTCAAAAACTACACGCCTGCACATTTTTCATCGCAGATGTCCCAGTTTCTGGTCTCTCAGGAGATTCCTCCGCCGACTTCACGCAACGATGTCACGCTCTGCAAAAACGGTGTCGAAGCTTATCATGCGCTGATGCAGATGTTGCGCGGTGCCGAGCGTTTTATCTACATCTCTACCTATATCTTCGGGGACGATGAGGTGACGGAAGAGATTATCGACCTACTGTGTGAAAAGGCACGCAAAGGTGTCGATGTGAAACTCATGATCGATTCACTGGGCTCTTTCAGGCTGGAACTCTTTCCCAAAAATCTCCAGCGATTGCGAAAAGCGGGGGGTGAATACTGTTTCTTCAACTCCTTCATACGCAATCCCATAGAGTTTCGGCTCAATCTGCGCAACCATCGTAAAAGCATCAATGTCGACGGAGACAGGGTGCTCAGCGGCGGCATGAATATCGCGCGTGAATATCTCAGTGCGACAACGCACGCGCATCTGTGGACCGACCTCTCGTTTGTCATCAGAGGCGATGCGGCATTGCACTATCTGGATATATTTCTCTTCGACTGGGAGTATACGACCGGAGAGCGCCTGCATCCCCCGCTTCGGAAAAAGCCTCCGGAAGCGTCTGAGCACCTCGTTCAGGTGGTGCCTTCGGGGCCGGATGTACGCAACGACGCCTATTTCGAATCGATGCTCTATACCCCTTTTCTGGCACAGGAGCGCATCTGGATCGTGACGCCCTATTTTGCCCCCGATCAATCTATACTCGACGCATTGATCGTGGCAAAACATCGCGGTGTGGAGATCAGGATCGTCGTACCGGACACGTCCGACCACCTGCTCGTCGATGTTGCCAGAAACGGCTTTTTGCGGGAGTTACAGGAGGAGGGGATCGAGATCTACTTCTACAAAAACCGCATGCTCCATGCCAAGATGATTCTCGTCGACGACTGTTACTGTGTCATCGGATCAGCGAACTTCGACGAACGCAGCTTCTTTTACAACTATGAAACAGTCTCATTCTTTTATGCCGATGCACAGATAGAAGCAGCGCAGATGTGGGCTGAAGAGGTGCAACTGGAGTGCACACCGGGACTTGCACCCGCGGGCAGGGTCCGGATCATGTTTGAAAATTTCTTCAAGATGTTTTCACCGGTGATATAGGAGAAGCGATGTATAGAAGTTATCTGCCGTGGTATGTCGATCAGTCGCAGCGGGTAGTCGCGTGCAAATCGCCTAAAGTCTCCGAAAAACTGGGCGGAAAGATCGTCATGCTCAACTGGAACGTGCACAAAAACAACCACTCTGTGCGCTGGCTCGAAGATTTTTCGGGCATCCTGCTGCACTACAGGCCCGACCTCATACTCTTTCAGGAGTACCGCACCATGAACCGCAAAAGCGTGTTGGACAAGCATATGGAGTATGGATACGGCTTCTTCCCGAACATCATCTACAAGCAGCACCACTACGGCCTCGTCAATGCAAGCCGTGCCGACATGATAGCAGTGAACAGTTATACGACACCGGATGTCGAGCCTTTCGTCAGGACGCCAAAAGTGATGCTAGAGACAATCTACGAGACGAAAGCGGGAGGAAGCGTGCGTGTGATCAATGTCCATATGATCAACTTTGTTAGAATCAGAAAGTTTCTTGCTCAGATCGCCCAGATTGAGCGTGTGTTTCAAAAAGACGATATGCCGCTGATTCTCTCGGGCGATTTCAATACCTGGAACAGAAAACGTATGCATATCCTGCAAAAACTTGCGTATGAGCATGACTTGAAAGATGTACACTTCAGTAGTCAGAAGCACCGCAAGCCCCCGTTTCCCTATCCTCTCGATCATGTTTTTTATAAAGGTCTCGATGTGGAAAAGGCGGAAGTGCTCGATGAGATCGTGACTTCCGATCATAAACCGCTAATAGTCACTTTCAGGGCTAAATGAATCTCCCAATTTGACGATAATAGTGACAACCAAAAATTTTCACTAAAGGGCGACGACGATGACACAAGAGATGATTATCGAAAAAGTAAAAGCATTTCCACCACTTGATGATACTGTTAATAAAGTGATGGCAGTCTGTAACGATGTGGAGAGTTCTATAGCGGACCTCGCAAAGGTGGTCAAGAGCGATCCGATGACAACGACAAATATCCTCAAAGCAGCCAACTCTCCGCTTTACGGTTTCAGCCGCGAGATCAAGAGTATCGAACAGGCGGTATCTATTTTCGGGATGGAGACGGTCAAAGGCTTTGCGTTTTCCTCTTTTCTCCAGAAGAAACCCGATCTTGACCTTTCCCCTTATGGCATTGACGGTAAAGATTTTGCATCTATTTCGGAGCAGCAGAACGCTTTCGTCGCCAAATGGTATAAAGGCAAGCGTGCCAAACTCGACGTTCTGATCCTCCCCTCGTTCCTGATGGAGATCGGTAAGATCGTCCTTGCGTCGCTGGTGATAGAGCATGGCAAGAGAGAGGAATACAGAGCGCTCATGGAGCAGGTCAAAACACTCGAAGAGATGCAAAAGCTCGAGAAGAAGGTATTTGGTATCACCAATGAAGAGGTGACTGCGATCCTTCTCAACAACTGGAACTTCGATCCGATGATGTCCGATGCGATCAAGCATCTCAACAATCCGGCAGAAGCACCGGAAGAGGTACGCGAATATGCACAGGTGTTGCAGGTTGTCAAGAGTGTGATCACCACGCAGCCGATGGATCTGGATACGAATCTCCCCAAAGCGATGGATCTGGTCGATCAGTATGGTTTGGACAAAGCGCGCTTCGAAGAAGTTGTCAGAGAGCAGTTCCAGCTCGAATCTGTTTAAATTTTCCCCTGCTGCACCGAAACGTCTCGTTTCGGTCTGTAACGCTAAGTTCTGCTCAGCGCAGGGCTCACGCGCAGATAAACCGCGCTTAAATTTTCTTAACTTAATGACAATGCCCCCCCTTTACACTTTCTCTAATTGCCTTCATGTTATTATATAAATAATACTTATACAATGAGGTAACATGAAAGATTACAGCTATTTCGATACACTTCTGCCCCGGCTGGTGGGGTCACAAACGGGGCCCATCGCTCCTTCTGTCGTGCCCTCGGCGGCGTTTGGCTATGCCGATGCGAGCGAGGCGGAGGGGATCTTCAGCGGCGAAGTGTCAAAACCGCTCTATGCCAGGATGGGAAATCCGACCAATGCGAAACTGGAGTCGGTCATGACGCAGATCGAAGGCGGGACGGGTGCGATCGCCACCGCCTCGGGGATGGGCGCGATCGCAATGGTGCTGACGGCGCTTCTAAAATCGGGTGACGAAGTGCTCTGTATCGGCGGGTTTTTCGGTGGTACCTACGCGCTGATGACCGAGACATTGCCGCGTTTCGGTATCGAAGCCTCCTTCTGCGATGTCGACGACTTTGCGGCGATCGAAGCGAAGCTTGCATCGGGCGTTTCGCTTGTGATGGCCGAAAGTGTGGGCAATCCGGGTCTCAAACTGCCCGACATCGCGAAGATCGCGGCACTTTGCAGGCAGCATGCGGTCCTCTTTATGCTTGACAACACGATCACACCGCTGGCGGTGCAGGGACTGGAAGCGGGAGCGGATATCGTCGTCTACTCCACGACCAAAAATATCAGCGGCCACAGCGCCGCTCTCGGCGGTATCGCCGTTTTCCGCGCTGTGGAGGAGGGCGGCAAGCTCTACCATCCGCGCTACGCACATCTGCAAAAGATCGTGCAGAAGATGGGCAGGATGGCGTTTATCGCGATCTGCAAGAAGCGGGCACTGCGGGATTTTGGCATGAGTGCCAACGCTTTCGGCTCCTTTCTGACGCTGCTTGGCATCGAGACACTCAGTTTGCGTATGCGCAAAGTGCAGGAGGGTGTCGAAACAGTCGCCCGAAGGCTCGATGCACGCTTTCCACAAGGGAGTATCCGCCACCCCTCTCTCTCCTCGCATGAGCATCATGCACGTTTCGGGGCGGCGTACCCGATGGGGGCAGGGCCGATGCTGACGATCGACATGGGCAGCAAAGAGGCGGCGTTTGCTCTGCTGGATGCGACGGAGCATCTGATCCAGACGGCGAATATCGGTGACAACCGCACGCTGGCACTGCATATGCGCAGTACGATCTACCGGGACTTCACACCCGACGCCCTGAAGATCCTGGGGGTGACGGAGGGGCTCATCCGCGTCTCGGTGGGGCTCGAAAACCCGGAAGATATCGCGGAGGATTTCATCAACGCTTATCGGAAAACAGCAGGGTAGTTTCGCTATCATAACTGCATGACAAGATCGCAGTTAGTTCAAATCGCCTCTCATCTGAGACGTTATCGTAAAATCAGTGCCATCGAACGGGTCGAAGATACCATCGTCAGAATCGTTTTCGACCGTTCGGAAGCATACTACTTCGATATGCGCAGGGGTGACGCCCACATCTTCCGTGCTCCTGCCTACCACAGGGTACGCAACTACAATGCGCCTTTCGATGTGGTGCTCAAAAAACGTTTCAACAACGCCCGTATCGAAAAGGTCGAGGTTCTGGAGGGGAACCGCATCCTGCGGATCACGGCAAATGCTTCTTCGAAGTATAAAGCGCAGAGAAGTGTGCTGCAGTTCGAGTTCACGGGTCGCAACACCAATATCATCATCCTCGACGAAGAGGGGGTGATACTCGAAGCGTTCCGGCATATCGATGCGCACACGTCGTTTCGCGAAGTGAAGGTGGGTGTGAAACTGCTCGACCTTCCGCCGCGTCCCTTCACACCGAAAGAGGAAGCACCGATCGACGATATCGACGCTTTTTTGCAGGAAGCGTTCACCAGCCGACAGGAGATCCGGCTCGCTGCACTGAAGCGGCAGAAGATACAGCTCGTCGACAAGAAGCTGCAGAAGCTCAGGAAGATCTACGATGCACTCGAAGATGAAGCGGTGTTGCGGGAGAAGAGTGTTGCGTTGCAGGAGGAGGGCAATCTGCTGCTATCACATCTGCATACGATGCGAAACTATCAGAGAGAGGTGACGCTGAAAGATTTTTCGGGCAAAGAGCGCACCATCCGCCTGCCTGAAAAATCCAGAACGCCCGCCGAAGCGGCAAACGACTTTTTCCGCCGTGCCAAAAAGCTGAAACAGAAGGCGAAGTTTACCCACATCGAACGGGAAAACATCGCCGGAAAGATCGCCTTTCTGGAGCATCTCAAAAGTGCGGTCGAAAATGCCAAAACGGTCGATGAGGTGCACCTCTACCTCCCCAAACAGCCCAAAACGCAACAAAAACGCAAAAATGCCGATGCTAACAGTGAGACTTTTTTCTTCGAGGGGTACAGAATACGCCTGGGCAAGAACGAAAAGGGAAACATTTCACTGCTCAAATCGGCCAAAATGAGCGATATCTGGATGCATCTGAAAGATATCCCCTCCACACATGTTATAATAAGCAACGAAAAGAAGTCTGTGCCGTATGAAGTGCTGGAGTTTGCCGCGAAGTTGTGTGTGCAGTTCAGCGCCGTCGCACCCGGATCCTATCTGGTAGATTTTACCCAGCGTCGCAATGTGAAGATGCGTGAGGGTGCCAACGTCAACTATGTCAACTACGATACGATCAAAGTATCGAAGGAGTAGCCATGCCGATCACACCGCTAGAGGGTATCATCTATGCCAACCAGAATATGCAGGTGCCCGCCTCCAAACAGACAGACTACCGCAACCGTGTTGAGTTTCAGAATATCGTTGCGGCAGCCAGGGTCAACGAAGCGCCGTCGCTCGTGCAGGATGTCGGTGATCTGACCGAAACCGAACCGGTCGACCCGGATAAAGAGCATCAGCGTGAAGAGGCGGAAGAGGAGACGGGAGAGAAAGAAGAAGAGACACTGAAGCGCATCGAACGCCTGGAAAAGATACGCAAACGCGCCAGTGAAGAGGAACTTTTTGATTCTCTACCTTATCATATTTTGGACATTCGTGTTTAATGTGCCCCCTTTCTTGCATCTTAAGTGCTGCCCCGGTACCATCAGATATCCCATAACGAGGTAGATAAGAGAGATGCAAAAAGAGGAGACTTTCCTGCAGAAACTGGACAAAAAACGCTTTATCACCGGCGTCGCGCTTATCGCCCTGGTGGCACTGATCGGCTGGATTGACAGTGCGGTGCTGACCTGGGCCTTTCTGGGTGCGGCGTTCATGTTCGCACTCTACGAGACAATGCAGTTGCTGGGCATAGACGACAACAAACTGTATGGTTACGGTGCATTGATCTGGCTGATCTCTTTTTTCTACAGTAACCCAGACGACCTCTTCTTCCTCGCTTCGATCATCGCGCTTTCGTGGATGGTCTACAAAAACGAAGTCGATATGAAGAAGATCTATATCTTCTTGTATCCGACCGCGTCGTTTCTCTTTCTGCTGGCGCTCTACAAGGGCTTTGGTATGGATGCGATGATCTGGCTGGTGATCGTTGTGGCACTGACGGATATGGGGGCCTATTTCACCGGCAAGGCGATTGGCAAGACCCCTTTTTGTCCGGTCTCTCCTAAAAAGACATGGGAAGGGGTGATCGGAGGCGTACTGATCGCGACCGTTGCCGGTGCAGTCTACGGTCTTGCTTTCGTTTCGCCGATCCTTTCGGTACTGATCTCGTTTCTCGTCTCTTTCGCATCTGTTTTCGGTGATCTCTTCGAGAGTTATCTCAAACGTAAGGCAGGGGTCAAGGACAGCGGCCATCTGCTTCCCGGACACGGCGGTGTGCTCGACCGTGTCGATGGCTACCTCTTTGCCGGTGTGCTGATGGTGATATTGCTGCGGGGTCTGGCTTGATCATTTTGGGGTCAACCGGCTCCATCGGAGTTAACGCACTTGCCATCGCCAGACGTTTCGATCTCAATGTCGACGTACTCGTCGCCGGAAACAGTATCGATCTGCT
>JANTHT010000046.1 GCA_024762235.1 Sulfurospirillum sp. | reverse complement strand
GCAAATTATTCAGAGGGTTCAATTCGGTGTTTGGTTTATATCGATGACAATACCTTACGATATGGTAATATAGATTCCCTTAATCCATTTTTCAATACAATCACGAAAAAAGTCACAGGGACTTTCGGCAGGAACTATATGGACAATCTAGCAGCGAAAATAGAAGCGGCGGAAGATCTCAAAACGCTCGAAGAGGTGCGTATCGGGATCTTTGGGAAAAAAGGTGTTCTGGCGGCAGAGTTCGCCAGGATGAAAGAGATACCCAACGAAGAGAAGAGAGCCTTCGCACAGAAACTCAACACTGAAAAAGCGAAACTGACACAACTCTTCGAAGCCAAAAAGATGGCACTCGAAGCCAAAGCGATCGAAGAGGAGATGGCCGCGGATGCAGTCGACGTGACGATGTACCACGGACACAGCAGCGCCGGTGCGCTCCATCCGGTACAGGAGACGATGAACCGCATGATCGACTACTTCGTCGCGCTCAACTTCTCGGTAGAGGAGGGCCCCTTCGTCGAAGATGACTTTCACAACTTCGAAGCGCTCAACCTCCCCGCACACCACCCCGCACGCGACATGCAGGATACTTTCTATCTCAAGGATGGACATGTCCTGCGTACACACACCTCTCCGGTGCAGATCCGTACGATGCAGCGGCAGAAACCGCCGATCCGCATGATCAGCCCGGGCTCCGTTTTCCGGCGTGATTTCGATCTCACACATACGCCGATGTTCCATCAGGTGGAAGTATTGATGGTGGATGAAGAGGGAAAGATCTCCTTCGCCAATCTCAAATGGATTCTCGAAGATTTCCTGCGCTACATGTTTGGCGATGTCAAAGTACGTTTCCGCCCCAGTTTCTTCCCCTTCACCGAGCCAAGTGCGGAGGTGGATATCAGCTGTATCTTCTGTGCAGGAAAAGGGTGCCGCGTCTGTTCGCATACAGGCTGGCTGGAAGTGCTGGGATCGGGTATGGTCGACCCCAATGTCTTCAAAGCGGTCGGTTACGAAGGTGTCAGCGGCTACGCTTTTGGTCTGGGGGTAGAGCGTTTTGCGATGTTGATCCACCGTATCGGCGATTTGAGATCGCTTTTTGAAGGAGATGTACGTTTATTGGAGCAGTTTAGATGATAGTGACGAAAAATTGGTTAAACGAGTGGATCGATGTCGCGGATATCGCCACGGAAAAACTGTGTGAAACGCTCAACAGCATCGGTCTGGAAGTGGACTCGGTGACGAAACTGCGTATCCCCGAAAAGGTGGTCGTAGGGCGTGTGCTCTCATGTGAAAAGCATCCCGATGCGGACAAACTCAACATCTGCCAGGTCGATCTGGGATTTGAAAAGACACAGATCGTCTGCGGTGCGAAAAATGTCGCCGCCGGGCAGAGAGTCTGTGTCGCAACGATCGGTGCCGATCTGGGCAACGGTTTCGTCATCAAAAAGGCGAAGCTCAGAGGTGTCGAATCCAACGGCATGATCTGCGGCGCGGACGAGATCGGCTTGCCGAAGATGAACGAGGGGATACTGGTGCTCGACGAGAGTATCGGTGCGCTGGAGCTGGGCAGAGAGCTTCGAAGTTACGAAGCGTTCAATGACGACGTGATCGAGATCGAACTGACAGCCAACCGGGGGGACTGCCTGAGCATACGCGGTGTGGCGAGAGACCTGGCTGCGGCATACGACCGTGAAGTGAAACTCTACTCTCACACCTTTCAGGAAGATCGCCGCGGCGTGGCCAGAGTTCTGACGCTCAATGTGATCGGAGCGGTCGATGCGAACCTCGTCTACAGATTCGCGGAGCTGGAACCCTGCAGCCAAAAAGTCCTCGAAGCGTTCCGGCTCGCATGCGCCGGCAAATATACAGAGCTCCCCTTCGACCAGAAGATCGCCTATGCGATCCACAATACCGGTGTGATCCTGCGGGCGTACGATTTCGATAAACTCTACAATGACGAAGGCAAAGCGGTGCTGACCCTCAAAAAAGATGCCGAAGGGATCGAAACACTCTTTTGCGGCGACCAAGCGCTCTCTCAGGTCGGTTTGAATCAGAGAGGCGCATACGGCAGGATCGAAGGGCGTCATGCGATCCTCGAAGCGAGCTATATCGATCCCGACAGAGTCTCCGTCTACCACATGGAGCACAAACCCGAAACCGACGATCTCTACTACAACACTTCCCGCGGCAGCGAGACCGATCTGGAGCTCGGCCTCGACTTCCTCTGTGACAGGATGCAGGAAGCATGCGGTGCGAGGATCTACGGAGGTGAGGAGCGCCATCGTGTCGGGAGTGAGTCGAAGGTGCTCAAACTCACACATGCCTATATCGAAAATTTTATCGGCCAGGAGATCGATCGCAGCAGAGTCGTGGCGATTCTGAACAAACTGGGACTGCACTGCAGGGCGGAGGGTGACTATATCATCGTCGAGGTGGCCGATTTCAGGAGCGATATCAGCCATGGGCAGGATATCATCGAAGAGATTCTGCGGTTTATCGGTATCGACAACATCACCCCCAAACCTCTGGAGATCGTCGAAAAGCGGCGTATCAACGAGACATACGATCTGATCAGAAAACGCCGCGCGTATCGTACAAAGGCGGCGGGAGCTGGCTTTTTCGAAGCGGTGCACTACTTTTTCGACAACCGGAAACTGCTGGAAACGTACGGTCTGGAACTGCTCGATCCATCGTTGGATCTGGCCAATCCGATCAGCGAAGAGCTCAATACCCTGCGTACGACGCTGCTGATGCATCTGATCGAATCTGCGGGACAGAATATCAAAAACGGGCAGAAACGTGTGAAACTCTTCGAGCTGGGGCGTGTGGTCGACAGCCGGAGAAATGAGCATGAGAAGATCGCATTACTCTTCAGCGGCAATCTCGAAGAGGCGAGCTTGCTCAACCACGGTAAACCGGAACCGGTCTCCTTTTTCAGCTTCTGCGAGAGCGTTTCGGCGGTCACCGGGGCTTTCAGACTCGAAAAAGCCCGGAAGAACGACAAACTCTTCAGCCCCTTTGAACAGGCTTCCGTCATGATCGAAGGCAAAGAGGCCGGTGTGATTGCGAGGTTGCATGCGACTGTCGAAAAAGCGTTCGACCTGCCGCGCACCTATGTGTGTGAGATAGATTTCAACGCGCTCCCTTACGGCAACGTCATTGCAAAAGGCTACGCAAAGTTTCCTGCGCTGACACGGGATCTCTCGCTGCTTGTGCCTGCCGGGGTCGATTTTGCACAGATTCGCCGTCTGCTGGAGGAGAGCGTTGCGGAAGAGATCCGGGACTTCTATCCGATCGACCTCTATCATGACGAAGGGCTGGGAGACAGAGAGAGTGTGACGGTGCGTTTCGAGATCCGTTCGGATGAGAAGACGCTCACGGAAGAGGAGATCAACGCGATGATGGATACGGTACTGGCGACACTCGGTGAAAAGCTGGGAGTGACGCTGCGATGAGTCGCCTGATTGTCAAACCGGCCGCTGCTTTCGACCGGCATATCGACAGCATCGCACCCGACAAATCGATCTCCCACCGCTGTGCGATCTTCGCGATGCTCAGCGACAAAGCATCCGTGATACGCAACTATCTGCAGGCGGAAGATACGCTCAACACACTCGAGATCGTCAAAGGACTCGGTGCGACGGTGGAGTATTTCGAATCGCATATGCGCATCCTCCCCCCGGAGGGGATCCGTGAACCGGCAGCGATTCTCGACTGCGGCAACTCGGGTACGGCGATTCGCCTCTTTATGGGCTTTCTGGCTTCCAAAGAGGGCTTCTTCGTACTCTTCGGCGACAGATATCTCGCTTCGCGCCCGATGCGACGTGTTGCGGATCCGCTGCGTACGATCGGTGCGAAGATCGATGGACGGGAAAACGGTAACCTCGCTCCGATCGCCATCCGGGGAGTGCAGGATCTCAATGGGTTCGTCTACCACTCACCGATCGCTTCGGCACAGGTGAAGAGTGCGATGATTCTGGCGGCACTCAATGCCAGAACCCCCTCCTTCTACAGTGAACCGCATCTGAGTCGTGACCACAGTGAACGCATGCTGCGCGGTATGGGGGCGCGAATCGAAGCCAAAGGGGAGGGGATCGAGATAGATCCGCTGCGAGGCCCGCTTTCGCCGCTGGATATCACTGTTCCGTCCGATCCTTCCAGCGGATTCTTTTTTGCCGTGGCTGCGGCGATTGTTCCGGGCAGTCGTGTGGTGTTGCAAAACCTCTCACTCAATCCGACACGCATCGAAGCCTACCGGGTACTGGAGAGGATGGGTGCGAAGGTGACCTATCTGCAAAAAGAGGAGAAGTATGAACCGATCGGCGATATTATGGTAGAATATGCCCCGTTACATGCCGTGACGGTGGAAGAACATATCGCGTGGCTGATCGACGAGTTGCCGGCACTCAGTGTCGCGATGGCACATGCCAGAGGCCGGAGCGTCGTGCGCAACGCCGCGGAACTTCGTGTCAAAGAGAGTGACCGTATCAAAAGTGTCGTGGAAAATCTGCAGCGCTGCGGTATCGAAACCGAAGAGTTCGATGACGGTTACAGTGTCACGGGCGGGCAGATGCATGAAGCGGTCATCGACTCTCATGGTGATCACAGAATCGCGATGAGTTTCGCGATCGCGGGACTGGTGTGCGGGATGCAGATCGAAGATACCGACTGTATCCGCACCTCTTTTCCCAATTTCAGAGAGATATTATCGAAAATAAGCGAGGTAGAGGGTGGAGATTAGATTAGCGGAAAATTACGGATTCTGTTTTGGTGTCAAGCGTGCGATCGAGATCGCTGAGGCGTCGCAGAATGCATCGACCTACGGGCCTCTGATTCACAACCGTGAAGAGATCAACCGTCTCGAAGAGAACTTCAACGTCAAGACGGCACATGCACTGGATGAACTTGCTGAGAGTGAAAAGGTGATCATACGCACCCACGGTATTCAGAAGCATGAACTCGAATCGCTGCAGGCGAGCGGTAAAGAGGTTATAGACGCGACATGCCCCTTTGTCACCAAACCACAGGAGATCGTCGAAGAGATGAGCCGAGAGGGGTACAAAGTGATCATCTTCGGCGACGAGAACCATCCCGAAGTGAAAGGGGTCAGGAGTTACGCGGTCAACCAGCCACTGGTAGTGATGGATGTTTCAGATCTGAAAGAGAGGCCTCTGGGTACGAAAGTGGCGCTGGTCTCACAGACGACACGCAAAGTGAGGGAGTTCAAGAAGATCGCTGACTATCTGATAGAAAATGTCAAAGAGGTGCGGGTTTTCAACACGATATGCAATGCGACTTTCGAGAATCAGGATGCCGCCGACAAACTGAGCCGTGAAGCGGATATCATGATCGTCATTGGTGGGAAGAACTCATCGAACACGAAACAGTTGCTCAATATCGCGCATGCCAACTGTCCGGAGAGTTATCTGATCGAGAAACCGGAAGAACTCGAAGAGAAGTGGTTCGAGGGGAAAAAGATCTGCGGTGTGACTGCCGGGGCATCGACGCCCGACTGGATTATAGAGAGCGTCATAGAAAAAATAAGAAATGTTTCTGTATAATGGCTCAAATCTTAAAATTATCAGTGTAAAAGGAAAGTGATGTTAAACGAGGCGGGTGTCAAAGCCCATAGTAAAAGTGCCATTGAGGCGATGGATCTGGGAGATGAAGAAGATTTCGCTTCAATGTTTGAAGCGTCTATCAAAAAAGAGAAAAGCGGTAATATCGTCGAAGGCGTGATCGTGGCAGACAAGCCTGAGGATAATGCTGTCCTGGTAGATGTGGGCAAGAAGCAGGAGGGTGTGCTCAGACGTGATGAGATAGTTGACGAAAACGGTGAATTGCGCTTCAATGTCGGTGACAAGATCACGGTGATGATTACAGGTTATCGTAACGAAAGACCCGGCCTCTCCTATAAAAAGGCGCTTCGTGCACAAAAAGTGGAAGAGTTCGTCAAAAACTATGACGAAGAGGGTGCGCCGGTTATCCTGGAAGGCAAAGTGGTCGGCAAGAACAAAGGCGGTTTCATCGTGGAAACGGACGACGGTATTGAAGTCTTTTTACCCAAATCACAAGCCTATCTGAAAGATACGAAATCGACGATCGGTAAAAAAGTGAAACTTCAGGTACTCAAAGTGGACAAGAAGAGCAACTCTATCGTCGGTTCCCGTAAAGTGCTGATAGAGGCTGATCGTGCCAACAAAAAAGAGATCATCGACAAACTGCTTGCAAGTGACGAAGCGGTCGAAGGTGTCATCAAAAAGATCACCAGTTACGGTATGTTTGTCGATGTAGGCGGTGTAGACGGTCTGGTGCACTACAGTGAGATCAGTTACAAAGGGCCTGTCAATCCTTCCAAGCTCTACGAAGAGGGTGAAGTGGTACCGGTCAAAGCGATCGGATACGACGAAGCCAAACGCCACCTCTCGCTCTCCATCAAAGCAGCAACTCCCAACCCCTGGGATGATCTTGCCGAGCAACTCGAAGTGGGCGATGCGGTCAAGGTGCAGGTGAGCAATATCGAACCATATGGTGTATTTGTCGATCTCGGCAACGATGTAGAAGGTTTCCTCCATGTTTCCGAAGTATCCTGGGATAAAAATATCAAACACCCCAAAGATTATCTCGAGGTGGGTGAAGAGATCGATGTCGAGATCGTCGAGATGGATTTCGAGAAGCAGAAACTGCGTGTTTCACTCAAAAATGTTCTGCCGAAGCCGTTCGATGAGTTCAAGAAGAGCCACAAAGCGGGCGATGTCGTCAAAGGAGAAGTGACGACGATTACCGATTTCGGTGCTTTTGTCAGAATCGGCGGTGTCGAGGGACTCCTCCACAACGAAGATGTCTCCTGGGACAGAAGTGTCAAGGCGCGTGACGTGCTGAACGTCGGAGATGAAGTGGAAGTGAAGATTGTACGTATCGACCGCGACAACGAAAAGATCTCACTGAGCAAAAAAGAGCTTGAAGAGAGCCCGATCGAAAAATTTGCAAAAACACACAAACCGAACGATATCGTGAAAGCGAAAGTGAGAGATATCAAGGATTTCGGTGTCTTTGTTGAACTTGAAGACGGTGTGGACGCTTTGATACGTCATGAAGATCTCGGAGAGAAGAAGGCGGAAGATCTGGAGATCGGCGAAGAGCTCGAAGCGGCGATCTCCTTTATCGATACGGAGAAGGGACGCATCAGACTCTCTGTCAAAAAAGTGAACCGTATCAAAGAGAAAGAGGCGCTCGATTCCTATAACGACGATACGAAAATCACACTCGGAGACGTGATTAAAGATCAGTTGAAGTAGTTATCGCCACTGATGCAAAAAAGCAGCATGCTCTACCTACTGTTTGCATTTCTGGGGATGGGTACGGCAGTGCTGCTGTTGCTGCTTTTCAAATATATATCACCTGAAAATCCGGCGCAAATGACGGCTATAGAATCGCAGACTCCTGCGGATCTGGCTGCACTGTTACATGAAGCTTCCGATCGTAACAGCTGGATCTACAGGATGCAACTGCATCGCAAACAAAATCTGTTTACTTACCCGGAAACTGTCTATCATATCAATTTAAATTAGGGGAAATCATGCAAACAAAAAAAATCATTGTCTGTGACAAGATACATCAAAAAGGTCTGGATCTGCTGGCACAGGAGAGCGATATCGCATTTCTGGACGCATCGGACATGGACAAGGATAAGCTGCTTGAAGTTGTAGGGGATTATGATGTCGCGATTACGCGCAGCTCTACCGATGTGGATAGCAGGTTTCTGGAACATGCGAAAAAGATAAAAGCGATCGTTCGTGCCGGTGTCGGAGTCGACAATGTCGATATCGAGGGGTGCAGCAAGAAGGGTATCATCGTCATGAATGTGCCTACCGCCAATACGATCGCGGCGGTCGAACTGACGATGGCGCATATGCTGGCGGCAGCGAGAAGTTTTCCGAATGCCAACAACCATCTCAAACTCGAGCGTGTCTGGAAACGGGAGAAGTGGTACGGGATCGAACTTAAAGATAAGAAGCTGGGTATCATCGGTTTTGGAAATATCGGTAGCCGGGTGGCAAAACGTGCACTTGCGTTCGAGATGGATATCGTCACATACGACCCCTACATCGATCCTGCGAAGGCGCTCGACATGGGTGTCGCCTATACGACCGACTTCAATGATATTCTCGCGTGCGATTTTATCACGATCCATACCCCCAAGACGAAAGAGACGATCGACATGATCGGCAGTGATGAGATTGCCAGGATGAAAGATGGTGTGCGCCTCATCAACTGTGCACGCGGCGGACTCTACAACGAAGATGCCCTCTACGATGGACTCAAAAGCGGAAAAGTCGCCTATGCCGGGATCGACGTCTTTGTCAAAGAACCGGCGACTGACAACAAACTCCTCGATCTGGAGAATATCTCAGTCACGCCGCACCTGGGTGCCAACACGCTCGAATCACAGGAGAAGATCGCGACACAGGCTGTCGAGCAGGCGATCAGTGCAGCACGCGGCACCAGCTATCCCAACGCACTCAATCTACCGATCAAAGAGAGTGAATTGCCGGCGTTCGTCAAGCCTTATCTTGAATTGGCGCAGAAGATCGGCTATCTGGCCGCACAGATCAACCGCGGCTATATCAAATCGTTCAAAGTGACTGCCGAAGGGGATGTGGCGGAGTATGTCGACAGTCTGCGTACCTTTGCGCTTGTGGGTGCACTCAAAGAGTCCATGGGTGAAAAGATCAACTATGTCAATGCTGAATTTGTCGCAAAAGAGCAGGGGGTCGACCTGCAGAGTGCAAAAGTACCCAACGAAAGCGAGTATAAAAACAAGATAGAAGTGACACTGACGACAGATAAAGAGAGTCTCCATATAGGCGGCACCGTTTTTTCCGATACGATCGAAAAGATTGTCAATATCAACAATATCAAACTCGACTTCAAACCTAAAGGGAAGATGCTCTTTTTCTCCAACGAAGACAAGCGGGGCGTGATCGCGCAGATCACGACGATGCTCAGTACACACGATATCAACATCGCCGATTTCAGACTCGGACGCGACGGTAAAGGTTCTGCGCTTGCGGTGGTTCTTGTTGACGAAGAGATCACCAGAGAGGTGATGCAGGAACTCTCCGCCATCCCTGAATGCAACTGGGTCTCCTACGCGGTTATCTGAGAAGGCTTCAGTCTCCTTTTTTCGGGGCATCACTGCGCCCCGGACGTTGAAAATCACTCATTAAAGTGTAAGAATAATTCCTGTAGAATTGATACTATTTTTCCGGTAGAACAGCTTCGCAAACGCATGGCGTGATCAGAAGCAGTTTCCGACGCTACATGAGGTAATAAGAAGAGGAGATGCAATGGTATCAAAAATGATATGGGCACTTTTGCTGCTCATAGCGTCTGCATACGGCAAGAGTGAGAGCGATACTGCAAAAGGCTATACGAATCTGCCGCTGAAAAAAGCGTTGAGACTGGCCAACCGACAAAATATTGAGATCGATATCGCGGAGTTTGATCGTCAGATCGCCAGACTGGGTGTGAAGGTGGCCAGAGGCTATAACTTCGGTAAACTCGATGCGACAGTGATGGGCCTGCGCTCCAACGATGCCGGAAATGTCTTCGGTTTCAAACTGCAGAGCCGGGAAGCGACTTTCGGTGATTTCGGTTTCGATCAGTTTCTGAGCGGATTTGGAGAGGCGATGATGAATCCGGACGGAACAATGGCCGATTTTCAGACTTTTGCGCAGAACTTCGGCAATCCGCAGGCCCAGCAGCAACTTCTCGATACGATGCCGGATAGACTGAACTATCCGGATGCAAGAGACCATTATGATGTCAAAGTGCGTTACATGTTGCCGCTATATACCGGATTCAAACTGACCAATTACAGGAGGATTGCAGATGATATGGCGAAAATGGCGCGCCTGGACAAACAGAAGATAGAAGCGCAAAAATCTTTCGAGGTACGCAAGACCTACTATGACATCTCTCTGCTTGACAAATTTGAACACGATCTCTCAGTGATAAAGGGCAATATCGAGCATCTCAGAGACGCAACACTCGATTTCATGAAAGAGGGGTATGCCAAAAAGACCGATCTGATGGAAGTCGAGTCGAAACTCTCCAATGTAGACCGTATGCTTTTCGAAGCGCGTGCCAACCGTGAACTCTCCTACGATTTTCTCAGTTTTCTGCTCGATCACAAAGTGGCGTCGATCAAGCATGTCTCTCTGGACACTTTCGACTGCAAAATCCCGCTGGCAAATGTACTCAAACGCAACAGGGATATCAAAAAAGCGAATCTGGGATACAAGATTCAGGATGAGATGGTGGATGTAACAAAGTCAGCTTTCCAGCCCGAAGTCGGGGCTTTTGTCGAATATGGCAGCAGCGACGATACTTTTCTGGGACATTTTCAGGATCATGACCGCTATACACTCGGGGTCCAGGCGAAGATGAATCTTTTCAGCGGCGGTTCGGACTACTACAAGCTGCAGCAGGAGAAACTCAAACGTCTCAAAGTGAAACGTCAGGTGGAGCTTGCCAGAAAGGGCATTACGCTCAAATACAAAAAGATCACGACCGAGATCGCAAATGCGGACAAACAGGTCGAGAGTCTGAAAAAAGAGCTCGAACTGGCTGAAACGATCTACCAAAACTACCAGGAGCGATATAAAGAGGGGCTCGCATCGATCAACGATGTCGTCATCAAGCAGTCTAACCAGATTCAGAAACTGTTGAATCTGCTCAAAGTGCAGAACTTGCGTAACCAGAAGATTCTGGAAGTCTACAGATTAGCATATTAGGAGAATGAGGATGAAAAAGATCGTAATCATTGCGGCGTTACTGGTGGCATATGCACATGCGGCCAAACTTGAACTTTCGGGTACTGTCGTTTCGGATAATCGTAAAATGATCACAAGCCGTTACATGGGATTTGTCAAGCAGGTCAAAGTGGCTGAAGGCGACCGTGTCAAAAAAGGGGATCTGCTCTACGAGATCGACTCCAAAGAGATCGACAGTGCCAAGGCGCAGGTGGAACTCGCGATTCAACAGGCGCAGCTTTCGCTGCAGATGTATCTCAACCAGCATGCCAATGCACTGCTGAATCTGCAGAGAAACAGACGTCTGAAAGCGAAAGGGATCATCTCCAAAGCACAGTACGAAGGGATACAGCTGCAGGAGCGCAATCTCCGTGAGATGGTCAAAATCGCCAAAAAACAGGTTGAACAGGCGCGTGCGAGACTCAAAGAGGTACTCAACCAATACAACTATCTGAAAGTGAAAGCGCCCAATGACGGTGTCATCGTCCAAAAGACGATCAACGAGGGTGAGATGGCGATGCCGGGTATGCCGGCAATGGTTCTGACAGATCTGAGTCGCCTGCGTATCGTAACCGATGTTTCGGAAAACAATCTCCACTTTATCAAGATCGGTAAAAAAGTGCATATTCAGATCCCTTCCGTGCAAATCGACAATATGGGAACGATCTCTGCGATCATTCCCAGCTCCAACCCGATGACACATACGTTCAAAGTGAAGATCTCTTTCGACAAAGAGGGAAAAATCGTCTATCCGGGGCTTTACAGCAAAGTCACCTTCGTGAAATAGAAAGGAACCGACGTGGAAGAAGAGAATTTAGAAGAGAAGGTCTCGAAGATAGCCGTAACAGATGTTGCAGGCAGGCTGGCGAAAGCGTTCATCTACAATCCGCTGACACCGATCCTGGCAGTCTTCCTTTTGGCGATGGGCTATCTTTCACTCGAAGTGATGCCGCGTGAAGAGGACCCCCAGATCGCGATCAGCGGCGGTACGATCATCGTTCCGCTTCCCGGTTCGACACCGGAAGAGATCGATACGATCATCGTCAAACCGCTGGAGCGGAAATTGCGTGAAATTGCGGGTATCGAACATATCTACGGCATGGCTGCGGACAATGTCGGTATCATCAATGTCATGTACAAGATCGGTGAGAACAGAGAAGATTCGAATCTCAAACTCTATGACAAAGTGATGCAAAATATGGACCAGCTTCCCAAAGGTGCGATGCAGCCGCTGATCCGGCCTTTCGATATCGATATCGATGTACCGATTGTCACGGTGGCATTTTATCGCAAGGATGGCTCACCGCTGGACAGGGTCGGACTTTTTAAAGAGGTCAGAAAGATTCAGAACGATCTCAATGCGGTTGACAATGTCTCCAAGACGACACTGAAGGGAGAGCATAAAGAGCAGTTCAATATCGAAGTTGATCTCTATAAACTTTCAGGCTACCATCTCTCCCTGGGTCAGATCATGCAGGCGGTGCAGGCGCTGGCAGTACAGGTACCGGATGTCAAAGGCCGCACGAAAGATAACAAGTTAACGATTTTTGGTGTCAAAAATGCGATAAACAGTGTCGAAGATGTCCAGAATGTCATTGTCGCCTCTTATATGAATTCACCGATCTACCTGAAAGATGTCGCGACAGTTACCGACTCCTACGATAAGCAGAACTACAAGTCTGCAGAGATCCTGCTCAAACCGAAGCCTGAAATCAAAGAGGGAGAGGAGGAGATCGAAGAGAAAGATCTCGCGAAATACTCCCCTGACGTCACA
>JANTHT010000045.1 GCA_024762235.1 Sulfurospirillum sp. | reverse complement strand
GAAAACGCGCAGATACACAGCGGTTACGGGCGTGTGACGCTGGGGATACTCCTCTTTCAGGATCTCGCAGTCATCCCGATCCTGCTGATGATCTCGATCTTCACCTCCGAGACCACCTCCGTCACACGATTGCTGCTGGTGACGCTGATGGATGCGGCGATCGTCTTTTTGATCCTTTTTGTCGTCGGCAAGATGTTTATCGAACGTTTTTTCGACTGGATCACTTCTGCCAACTCCGAAGAGATATTTCTGATCGCGGTGCTCTTCATCGTCGTAGCGGCAGCCTTTGTCGCGCATGAGTTTGGATTTACCTTTTCGCTGGGTGCGTTTCTGGCAGGTATGACGATCGCCGAGACGAAGTACAAGTACCGCATCGAGTCGGATCTGGTGCCGTTTCGCGATATCCTGCTGGGCGTCTTCTTCGTCACGATTGGCATGCAGATCGATCTGGAGACGATCGTCTCCCGGTGGTATATCATTTTGGGGTTGATGGTCGCGATCATGCTGCTCAAGGCGTTGATCCAGTTTGCCGTGCTTTCGCCCTTTCTGCAGCACCGTACCAATTTCAAAAGTGCACTGGCACTTTTTCAGATCGGTGAGTTCGCGCTCGCAGTCTTCGCCCTCGCTTTTCAGAACAACCTGCTCGATGCCCGAACCAATCAGATCCTGATCGTCACCGTCGTTCTTTCGATGATCATCACCCCCTTTGTGCTCAAAAATATCGCTGCCATCGCGGACCGTTTCTTCAAGGAGCCGGAGCTGGAACTGGTGATGGAATCCAGTGGCTTCAAAAATCATATCATCATCATAGGATACGGTCCCATCGGGCAGAAAGTGGCGCGTAAGCTCAGAGAGTACGGGATTTGCTACATCGTCATCGAGCATGAAATGGATCTGGTGCGGGAAGGGGAGGCGAACGGTGAGAAGATCTTTCTCGCCAATGCCATGCAGCGACAGACACTCGAAGCGCTGGGTGCGAAAGAGTCGCAGTGCATCATCGTCGCCCTGGAAAATGCCGCGAAGATCCGCCAGGTCTGCGAAGCGATCACGAGTATCGACCCCGATATCAACACGATCGTCAAGGTGCGCAACGAGAGCCATGCAAAGATCATCGAAGAGTTCGGGATCAACCACATCATCAACGCCAGCGAGGAGATCGCCGATATCATCACAAAGGAAGCGCTTACATGCGAGATAAAACACACTTGATCTTCGACATGGACGGCACGCTGATCGACTCTTCACAGCTGCTTGCCAATACGATCAACTATGTCCGTCAGAAAATCGGTCTGTCGAAACTGGAGGAGGGGAGGATCATCGAAGCGCTCAACGACACTTCGATCAATCCGGCGCAATTCTACTACGAAACCGAAACATTCGAACCGATCCATGAGCGCTATTTTCAGGAGTACTACCTGCAAAACCACGAGCGTCAGAGCCGACTCTATGAGGGGATGGCAGAGCTGCTTGAAGCACTCTCCCAGGAGCGAAAACTCGCCGTGGCAACCAACGCCTATGATCTCTCCGCCCGGCCGCTTCTGCAAAATCTGGGCATCGACCGCTATTTCGACATCGTCATGTGTGCCGATCTGGTGCCCAAGCCCAAACCGCATCCCCACATGCTCGAAGCGATCATCACCTTTTACGGTACCGGGAGGGCGCGTTTTGTCATGATCGGCGATGGCCACCGCGATATCGAAGCGGCGGAAAATGCCGGCATCGCGGCACTGCTGGTGGAGTGGGGGTTCAGTTCGCACGAGGGGGCGGTGACGAGCGTAACGGAACTGGCAGAGATACTGGGCGTGGCGATATGAGCAGAAGCGTTTTACTCTTTTTGTCGGCACTGCTGTTGACACTCAGTGTGGCAGAGGCAAAAGTATCGGTCATGTTATCTGATGCAGAGGTCGCTAACGGACAGACAATGCTGTTGCGGCTCCATGCCGACAGAGAGGAGCCCCGCATCGAGAGAATCTACGCCGCATTTGACGGGAAACGCTATCCCTTCTACCGAAACAGATTTGCGAAGGGGAGGGAGTTCTATGCGCTCGTGCCTGCGAGTTACTATGCCAAACCGGGGGCGCGTAAGCTGGTGGTGGTCTATATCGAAAAGGGGCGGAAACACTACCGATCCTTTCCGGTCGAGCTTTATGAGGGAGATTATGAGACCGAGAAGTTGCGTGTCGCCCCGTCGCGTGCGAAGATCAGTGCCAAAAACCGTAAAAGAATCGCCCGTGAGCGCAGAGAGGCGCTGCGCATCTATCGTACATCGACGCCGAAACTCTACATCAAGGCGCCGCTGGATCTGCCGCTGAAGAGTAAGATTACCAGCCGATTCGGTAACAAACGCCTCTTTAACGGCGTGCTCAAAAGTTACCACTCCGGTACCGACTTTCGTGCCAAAACCGGTACGCCGATCCACGCCGTAGCGAACGGGCGTGTGGTTCTTGCCAAAAACCGCTTTTTCGCCGGCAACTCGGTCATCATCGACCACGGGCAGGGGATCTATACATGCTACTATCACCTCAGCCGCTTCCGTGTCAAACCGGGAGAGAGGGTCAAAAGAGGAGAGGTCATCGGGCTTGCCGGTGCAACCGGACGTGTGACGGGACCGCACTTGCACTACTCGGTACGTGTCAACGGCGTGCAGGTCGATCCGATCCAGTTCACCCGGACGGTCGATCTGCTGTTTCAGAAGTGAAATTTTACGCTATAATGGTGAAAAATGTCAGGAGAACGTTATGGGTGCTTTGAAACTGGAAGATATACACTATACCTACGATGACTACAAAACATGGGAAGGCGACTGGGAGCTCTACGACGGGATCGCGGTAGCGATGGCACCTGCGCCGGCGCGTAAACACCAGAGTCTGGAAACTGCCATTATCACTGAGTTGAACAATCAACTCGACGATTGTCCGCAATGCGAAGTCCTCGGTGAGATCGACTATAAAGTCAGTAACGACACTGTCCTGAGACCCGATGTCGCTGTGACCTGCGGTGAGACGAACGAGTACTATCTTACCAAAGCGCCTGAGATCATCGTGGAGATCGTCAGTCCCTCTTCCGCCAAAAAGGATGAAGTCTATAAATTTGATATTTACGAAGCAGAGAAAGTGAAATATTACATCATCGTCTACCCCGACGACCTGATCGCCAAACTCTACAAGCTCGACGGCAAAAAATATGATAAACAGGGAGATTTCAGTCATGAACGCTATCGATTCGAAGAGACGACCTGTCCGATCTCCATCGACTTTGAGAGAGTGTTCAGAAGATTTAGAAAATAGCCTTTTTAAAGATAAGAATTACTAATATAAAAATAGTTATAATCTCCTCAGAATTTTTCATGAGGAGCAATGATGGCCTATATCAAACTGTGCAAATATGAGGAGATGATCCCCGAGATCAAAGAGCGTGCGAAACCGATACTCGAAAAGAGCGGTCAACTGGGCGAGATCTTCGAACTACTTGCTCTCGACAAAGATCTCTACTTCGCAACCGACATGATGGTGCAAAGTTTTCTGCTCAAAGAGACCTTGTTACCCTACAGCACCAAGGAGCGCATCGCACTGCTGGTTTCACTTGCAAACAACTGTACCATGTGTGTCGATGTCCATAAAAATATCGCCAAAATGCTCGGTATGACCGAAGCGCAGGTGGAAGAGACACTGAAGGGTGTCGATGCGATAGATACGGATGAAAAAGAGAAAGCACTGCTGAAGCTTGCACTGAAAGCGGCGGAGAAAGAGAACTACAAGACGACGCAGGAGGATATCGACCGCGTCAGGGAAGCCGGCTGGAGCGAAGCGGAGATACTCGAAGCGGTGCGCATCGCCGCCTACTTCAATTACATCAATACCCTCTCCAACGTCTTTGGACTCGGCAAGGAGGCATAAGGCTCCCTACCAGTCGATCTTGTCAAATGCATTGTTCGCATTCATGTTCAGATCGACAGTCGCGCCTTCATCGCCACGGCCCGCCCATTTTCTTGCTGAGGGATTGAAGTGGACGACGCAGCTCTGTTTTGACGACTCCCTCTTTGTCGGATCGTAAAAGAGCCATGCAAGCGGTTCGTAGTAGATCTTCGTTATGAGCGGGGTTTTTGCCACTTTGATTGCTATATGTTCGTTATCACGCTTTTCAAGGTGTGTGATAACGCCTCTGGCTGCGCCAATCGTTTCATTATCCTGTTGAGTCGGGTGATAGTCAGGTGATGTCAAAGCAGCAGAGAAGTTCATAGGGACTCTTTCCACTTCGGGCAATCTGCGCCAGTCGATATAATCGACACTCTCAGGTAAACCTGCCAGTCCGTACCTCTCCATATCACACCCTTTGCAGTAGACTTCATAGAAGATGTTCGTGTTCATCTCTTTGCCTGCGACACTCTGCTCCGGTGCATAGGCGCGGGCATAGAGATAGGTCACTTCGTTATCTGCAGAGTGGTTGAGGGCAGCGGTATCGACATTTGCCGTGATCCTGTCGATCTTATAGTTCAGCGGATTGCGCGCTTTGGCCGGATCTCGCTCAAAATTGAGCCAGAGCAACTGGCTGCCGGTACCGTCAACGAATCGCGCTTTGTCGATCGTGAAAGAGAGCGTACCGTTGCGGTTACCGACAGACATAGGTGAAACGGTGATATCATGACGGGTGGCGTTGTTGTCCAGATAACTGGCGAGCGGTTGTCGCGTCTGCTGTGCGGTATCGGTCTCGAAATCGACGCTGACATCGAGATCTTTGGCGTAGCATGCGGCGGAGAAGTTTCTGGTCAGGTTGTTCTCTGCCGATGCGATCGCGAACTGAAGGCTCAGCTTCGCACCCATCTGAAGCGGATCGCTGCTGAAATAGGTGAAACTGTTGCCGCCGTTTGTCAGGTCCCATGAGAGCAACTGTATCTTGCCGGCACCAAATTCACTGCTCTGAGAGGAACCGGACGCGATAAAACGGTTCGGGGTATCGCTGTTGTCGATATGCGCATACTCCGTATTTGTGGCATTACTTTCATATGCGGTAAGTTTCAGTACACCCACTTCCGAGTATGTGCCGATCACATCAGCGACGCCGTCTGTAAAATCTCCCTTCAGCAGCTTGAGATCTCCCGTGACACACTGCGGCGCTTTCACCTCTTTGTATCCGATATCGTAGACATCTTTGTTTTCATTGTAGTTGGTGACAAGATATCCTCCGGCATTGGTCGCCCTGAGGGTGAGCAGGAAGGGGCGTCCGGCGACAAGCGTCGCGGCGGGGTTGTAGAAGGTGAGAGCGTACTTCGCGGGCCGGATCGCAAAGGTGTCGGTGGAAGAGACGATATTTGCTGTGCCATTACTATCCTTGTAGCTGATCATCGCCTTGACCGTTTTGAAAGCTTTGTGCTGTTGCCCCTGTGCCGCAAAGTCGTCAGGGGTAAAGGTGATGCCAAGATGCATATCTGCCTGCATGTCGACCGCATGCCATGCCGTCAACTGCTTGTCAGGGGTGAAGAGCGCCACTTTGATGTCTTTGGCTTCGGTCGGTGTGAAAGCGTCGCCCTCTTTGTTGAGTGAGGCGAGTGTGAGTCTGATGTTCTCGTCTACGATCTTGGTTTTGATCACCTGATGGCTGATCGATTCGTCACTGTCCCAGACGTTGAAGAGGGAGGTTTTGATAACGGCTGTAGAAGGCATCGACGCTTTGGAACATCTCGCTCCGTCAGAATAATGTGTCACATCAAAGTGGGAAAAGCTTTCTGCTTTCGAATTGGGATGTTTCGGATCGGTGATATCGATGCGATAGACAGTACCGGCATTCTCCTGAATATAAAAGTAGCCGTCATTGTCGAAAAAGGTACCTACAAAAATTCTCTTCTTTCCAAGACCCAGACTCCCCAGATCCTCTACTTTTCCTCTCTTTGGATCGATTCTGAAGAGATCGGTATCGCCTGCAAAGTAGATCATATTGTCTTTGGGGTGAAATGCAAAATCGGAAGTTTCGATCTTTTTGGATAGTTTGATCTCTCCCACCATCTTCAGATAAGTCGAAGAGTTTGGATTGACATCGACTTTATAGATCTTTTTGCCACCGTCAAAATATCTTGTAAAGAGGTGGAGTATGCCATCTGTCGAAACATCACCGGCATGATAGCCATGCTCGGGAAGCCCCTTAATCTTGTATGCTTTGATACGATAGTATTTATCAACTCTTTTCACCTCTTCAGTGATTTTGTCGTATCCCCAGATATAGTTGTCTGTGATGTTGTATCCGATGGCATTGATATTGGTCGGGTTTATATTCTCTGCTGCCAGATCAAAATTTCCCGAAACGATATCGGTTACATAGACATCGGTAGGATCGTTTTTGCTGGCATGACTTGTAAAGATATAGGCATTCCCATCGCAGGTAAAGGATTCTGTAGCACCTTTAAAAGTCACTTTCATCGTCACTGCATCGCTCTGGACAGCTCTGCCGCAAATCTCTTTGGCCTCTTTGTTGGCTGCGGTAATTGTGATGACGGCATCTGTAGCATTGTCAGCTCTCGGAGTGATCTTGACGATGATATCTCTGTGGCCTGATGGTGCGAGATCTCTCAGATCATATCCGCGATCGGTGATCTTGTCGGTGATCTCTTTTTCCCCGTCGAAGTAGTGATACACCCAGCCGGTCGCCGAGGCAGGGGCTTTGAGTCTGGCGGTGAGCGTACGGGTGTCGTCCTGGTTGGAGATTCTGACGCTGAAGGTTTGGGTATCTCCCGTTTTATCGGCATGTTTTGTGACGTTGGCATCCTCTCTGAAGGTGCCGTCACTCTCTTTGATAGAGAGCACGGGGACATTTCTGGCGCCTTCCATACCCATGTAGGTAAATCCGTTGTGTGCCGCCAGATAGATGCGCGTGTCGTTGACCCAGATATCGTTGAAACCGTAGTTCTCTTCTGTATCATGCAGCGCATCGACCTGTTTGATGTTCGAGGGGTCGGTGACATCGAGCCAGTAGAGGTAGCCGTCGCTGTTGCCGTCGGCAGCGGTGATGAGAGCATAGGTTTTTTTGGTATCGCCATCTTTGATCTCTTTGACAAAGACGCCGCCCGCTGCCGGAGCTTGCTGCCCTTTGCCGTGGTCGTCGCTGCTGTGCCAGCTCCCTTCCTGTTTCAGTTTCAGCCCGTTTTTATCGACTTTGACCACGGCGAGTTCGCCAAAGTTGCTGTTGATATAGACCCGCTCTTTGGGACCGGCAAAGATCTTTCTGGCTTCTGACGTGAGAAAGAGCGGGATATCATCTTTGTAAGTGACCTTTTTCCCTTTGATTTCGAAAAGGTAGAGTTTGCCATCCAGGGAAGTGACATAGAGCAACGCTTTTTCCACGGCAGATATCCCGTTTCCGATCTTCACCTTCCCGCCGCGGATCTGGGAAAACTGTTCGCCTGTCATGACCGTCGTTTCGACATAGGGATTGGCCACATCCTGGACATTGACGACGATGATACCGCCTTTGGCGTTGGATTTTTTGACATGCTGTGATTCAGGATCACTGGCATCGGCAGGTGCGGTGCCGGCATTGACGATATAGGCATACCCTTTTTTGACATAGATCCCTTCGCCGTCGATTCCGCTGAATGTATTGATCAGATTGCCCGATTCGTCGTAGATCATCAAACCTTTGTTTCCAACCGCGTAGATATAATGCCCTTCGTGCGAGATATCCCACAGGCCGCTATCCCCATCGCTCGTGTCGCCGTGTGTATTGGAACATTCGTCGATCTTCCAGAGTCCTTTGCCGTGGTCTGCGACAAAGACAGTGTTATGCTTGTCATCGTACCAGATCGCCCCTCTGGTATCGGGCCCGCCGTCAGATTTTGGAAAACGTTCGAACATTTTCAGTGCCGGTGCGCTGTAGAGCGTAGAAAAGAGAACGAGGAAGAGTGACGCGATTTTGACGAGCATGCCGAATCCTTCTGCATTATATGGACTATTGCTGTGATATATATCGGCAAAATGGCAACAATCTTTAACTTTTTATATCCGGTATATTTTGTGCTGAAGCGTATAAAAAGAGGATCTGATATGCAAAGAAGAGTTTTTTTAATATATTTATCATTTTTTCTATTTTTTCCAACTCTTTTTGCAAGTATCACGGGAAAAAAACGGGTGTCGATCACGATGCACGGGGATCTGGACGACGATCTCTTCATCATACGATCGACCGAAGAGAGAACGGTGTTTCTGGAGTGTCTGCAGATGCACAACCCGAAAGACCACTTCCTCTACCGCGCCGAAGCGGTCAAAAGCCGCAGGATCTACGGCATGATCGACTTCGACAAAGGTTTCGCTCTGGCAGAGGATGAGGCGCTCTTTGTCATGACTGCCAACGAGCGTGAAGAGATCCACCCCGAAAAGAGGCTCTTCGCACGCACGCACTTCAAGAGTGTCGATCTGCTCGCAGACGGGGAAGTGCTGATCCCCTCGCTGATGCCCGAACGAAACGACATGCCGGGTTACCCGCTCTGGTTCGGTCCCGATGAAAAGCCGCTGATGCCGAACCCCGAACCAGGATACAACTACTACAAACTCTGGGAGAACGCCGTGGTCAATCTGGGAATGGTGTTTGGCAGTACGGGACGGTATCGCTGCCATTTTATCAATCATGACGAAGAGGTTGTCTTTACAAAGGAGATCAATGTGACAAAAGAGACGCAAAACATCAGACTGCTGGGAGGGCACCCGCTGACGGAAGCGGACGGCACGCTCTACGACGGTACCGCCACCGACATCACGACGATACGTGAGAGAGCGATAGAGGGTGTGATCGTCGAGAAGGGTGGCAACAGCCGCTATGTCGGGATGCCGTATCCCTTCCCCTATGTCAACCGCATCTTCGTGAGGGGGCTCTGATGTCGGCAATATCCAAAATCTTGCACTGGCTGATCTTTCTGGCGTTTCTGGGGCTTGTCTGTACGGCGATCGCGGCGAATCTCCTCTTCTCCAAAGAGGCGATCATGAGTACCTTCGGCTTTTCGTTGCCGGCGATCGGTGTGGAGATACCGCCTGCGGATCAACTCTTTGTCGCTCGGATCGAGCGCAGGCTTACATGGGCGATCCACTTCTGGATCGGTACGGTGTTTTTCACCTTCGCGCTCTTTCGTTTCATACTCTTTTTACGGGGCAAGCGTCTGCACCGCTTTTTGAACCTCTTTACATTCACACTCATCGCGCTGATCTTTGCCAGCGGATTGCCGCTTTTCCTTCGGATTTACGTCGAGATCCCCGCTGAGGTACAGCAGTTTGCACGCAGTGCGCACTATCTTCTGATCTGGCTCTTTTCGCTCTTTGTGATCCTGCATATCGCATGGGTGCTCTCTCTCGAAAACGGCAGGAAGCCCGGCATCATCTCCTGCATGTTTCAGTTTCGGGGGAATCTCCTGCTTTTGCTGGCAGTGGTGACACTCATGCGCTCTCCTGTAGTTCATGCTGCGGACTGGGCAAAAGATCCCGACTATCTGCGGGCAGTCGCCTACATGGAGGGGAAGATCGGTGTAATCAAAGGGAGTAAATCGATCAAGAACTGCCCCTATGCCAAATGCGACGAAGTCGCCGACAGTGTCAACCGAAACGTCAAGATGATCACCGTCAAAACCAGAAATTACCCCCGGATGGTCGCCCACTTCAAAAAGAGTGTCGAAAAGGGCAATCCTCTCGCCGCGGGAAAGCTGGCGAAATTCCTGATCGGACGGATCGACTACCGCAGCGAGGTGCCCGACCCCACGCTGATCAGGATCGGCGAGCGTGATACGGGGATGCGATACGACGACTATGTCAAACTGGCACGAAAATCGCTGGCGTTAGCCGCGAAGCATGGTGACTGCTACAGCATGTACAAGCTGGCGGAGTTCCAGCGGCTCGGGCAGCTGGGATTCGCCAAAGCGCCGGATGTGGCGGAAACGCTCTATCAGAGGGTCGTGCAGAGATGCGATCCCAAAAGCTTTTTTGTCATCATGAGCCGTTCGCGGCTGAAACGTTAAGCCACACTAAAGGATATTGATGGAATTTTATCTCAACCACAAAAAGAGCCTCTGGCTCTTCTCGGCCTTCGCACTGGGGTTTTACCTGCTCGATCTGGCCTCTTACTTCGACCATATCTCAACCAACAAATACTTTTACGAATTTTACGATGAGTATCTCAACATCACTTATGAGACCAATCTGCCGACATTTTTCTCATTTTTTATCGATATATTGACCGGTCTGACGGCATGGCTGCTCTACAGGGAGCGCAAAAAGGCGGGTTGGCTTGTCGCGGCGCTCTTCTTTACCTACATGGGACTCGACGATGCGCTGCAGATTCATGAGTATCTGGGTTCCTACTTCGGTGACGCCTTTTTGAAGGGCGGGTTTGTCAGCTACTACTGGCAGGTTTTCTTCGATCCCTTCTTCGCGATCGTGGGCGGGCTGATCTTCCTCTTTCTGCTCTGGCAGTTCAAAGAGGCGGGGTGCAAATGGTGTATCGGATTGCTCTTTGCCGGGTATCTCTGCTATGCGATCGCGGTGGGGATGGATTACTACGAAGGGCTCGACAGTGATCTAAGCTGGCTGATGGATATGTTGCGTATGAAGCACAAGATGGTGATCCACCTGATGCGTGCGACTGAAGAGTTTATCGAGATGGCGGGTTCGGTGATGATTCTGAGCAGTATCCTCTATCTGCACCCGCTCAGAGTCTCTGTCAAATAAGGATAGCGGTAACGAACCGGGGAGTAACTCCCCGGTTTGGTGTAGTGTGCAACTGAAACAGGCACATTTTCAGCCCTCGTCGAGTAGACGGGTGCTACCTACTTTTTAGACTTCCCGGACTTTTTGGATTTGCCTGATTTTTCAGATTTTCCAGACTTCCTGGACTTGCCGGATTTTTTGGATTTTCCTTTTTTACTGCTTTTGCCTTTATAGTCGTCAACACTGCAGAGTGGTCCGTTCGCACTGCATCCGCCGACGATGACGAAGTTGTCGAATTTCATACCGACACCGATAGGCTGTGAACAGCTGGTATGGAGTGCATAACTGGTACCGTCGATCTCGATACTCAGGCTGTTGCCGCCCCATGGTGACTTCCCTTTTTTGCCGGATTTTCCTTTTTTCCCGCTTTTACCGTTTTCGCTCCACTGGTAATACCCCTCGTTTGAATTGTCGGAACTGTTGTAACCGCAGCCATCACCGATCGTGATCGTGTCGCCCGGTGCGATATACTCATCTATGGCAGATCCGTACTTGCCGCTTTTTCCACTTTTTCCTTTTTTACCAGATTTGCCAGATTTGCCTTTGCCGCTTCCAAGAACGATATGCGAAGGCGCATCACCGATATTTTTAAATGTCAGTGAAGTGACACCGCCATGACATGGTTCACAGCTTACCGGAGGTGTGATTTCACAATTTACAGTACACTCGGCATCGACCACTTCGAGGCCGTTATACTCATCTTCAAGCTCTTTGCATGACTGGCATCCGGTAGGGATGGTCGCTATCGTTCTGCCACGCATCTTGATCTTGATCTGATCGCCAAGCAGCTGCTGATTGTCGATACCTTCGATCGTAAAAGTCTCGTCTTCGTCTATATAATCACGGAAGAGCACATTGCCGTTACCGTCGATGACTGTAATCGTACCACCGTCACCTGTGACGTTTTTAAGAGTGAGACTTTTCATGTTACCGGGGTTGGGCTCAGGCTGCGGTTCCGGTTCTGGCATCTCACAGGAAACTGTACATTCTGCATCGACCACTTCGAGGCCGTTGTATTCGTCATCAAGATTTTCACAGGAAGTACATCCGGTTGGAATCTCTACCCATTTTTTACCACGGTAGTATATGGTGACATGATCGCCGAGATGTTCCGTATCATCGAGATTTTCGATGCTGAAAGTCTCATTTTTACCAACATGCTGAACCATCACGACATTGCCGTTGGCATCGATCACTTTGAAAGTACCACCACCCGTGCTGATGGTATTTTTGAGTGTGATCTCTTTCATATTGCCGGGGTTGGGCTCCGGTTGCGGCTCCGGTTCTGGCATCTCACAGGAAACCAGACATTCGGCATCGACCACTTCAAGGCCGTTGTAATCCTCTTCAAGCTCTTCACACGCACTGCATCCGGTAGGTATCTCCGCCACTTCTGTACTATAACAGTAGATGGTGATGTGATCACCCAGGTGCTCGGTATCGTCGAGATTGTCGATCGTGAACGTATCTCCTTCACTGACAAATTTTTTGAAAACCTGATTTCCATTGGCATCCATGACTTTGAACATGCCTGAACCGACGTTGTTTTGCAGAGTCAGAGTACGCATGTTCCCAGGGTTTGGTTCAGGTTCGGGTGTCGGTGTTCCGCCACCGTCACAGGGAATCGTCTTGAGACCTGCGACAAGAAGATTGTCGACACTATCTTCCACGTGGACGTGATCGCATCCTGTCTGGATCGTGGTATAGTACGCATCGCCGAAACATATATAGACTTCATCTCCGAGTGCATGGTCGTCAAACGCCCCCTGAAATGAGAATCGTTTTCCGTTGTCGACGATCTGATCGATCAGCAGATTGCCGTCTGTATCGTAAACGGTGATACGTTTATCTTCTCCCAGATCATTTTCAAGTATCAGTTTCGT
>JANTHT010000044.1 GCA_024762235.1 Sulfurospirillum sp. | reverse complement strand
TTGAAGATGCAACACAGCGTCTCAAACCTGCAGAGATTTCATAAAATCAATATATCTTGATACATATAAAAAATTATGCTATACTACAAACACATATGACAGTTAAATCATCATAAAGGAAAAGAGATGCAAAAAAATGTTCTCAAAACAGGAGAAGGTGTCAGGATCAGTTTTACGGGTGCCGTAGAAAAGAGGCAGATCGTCAAAATGGTCGAAAACTGCGCTACAGGGCAGTGTGAATGCATGAGCGATGAAACCAAAAAGAAGATCAGCGACATGCATGTCGACGGTATGGACGGCGATGTCCGGCTGAATCTCACCGGAGATCTCTCCAAAGAGGAGATTGAAGCGGCGCTTGCCAGATCGAAGGTGCTCAACAAGTGAATCTCAGAGAGTTTTTTACCTACGGTGAGAAAGTACCCGGATACGATGTACGGGTGCTCAACGAAAGAGAGGCGAGAGCCGCGGCGGGGATTCTCTTCATCGGAGCGTTTCTTGGGCTGACCAACGGTGTCATGCTCGGCACGGCGATCTTTTCGGAGTATTTTGTCACATTTTTCATGATCGACTTCCTGATCCGGGTCGTACAGCCACGCTACTCCCCCTCACTCATGCTGGGACGCTTTTTCGTACGCAATCAGATCCCCGAATATGTCGGCGCGACACAGAAGCGCTTCGCATGGGCGATCGGCGCGATCATCGCTATACCGATGTTCTACTATCTGGTGATCCACTTCGAACCCAACCCTATCAAAGTCCTCGTCTGTCTGATCTGTATGGCGCTGCTCTTTTTTGAAGCTGCCTTTTCGATCTGTCTGGGGTGCAAACTCTTCAATCTCTTCAGCAAGGAGCAGGCGCGCCACTGTCCGGGTGGCATCTGTGAAATCAGACGCAAAGATCCGATCCAGAGATTTACCCCCGTACAGACGGCGATACTCCTGCTGACGGTCCTGCTGATGATGTACGGCACCTACGCCTACTTCACCAAACTCCCCGACCGCACCGTCTTCACCAAAAAGATGAAAGAGCTCATGATGAGCGACGCAGAAAAGAAACGGCTCGAAGAGAAGCGGATGGAAGAGGCGTTCGAGAACTTCTGATCGCGTCACAACCCGCTGCGGCGCTTCTCTCTATCCTCTACCGCCGCAGCGTCGCGATCAGTCGTTTGGGGTAGAGGAGCAGTTCCAGCGCGTCGCCGATGCTTTTGCAGACGAGGTCGGCTTCCTGCAGTGTCTGCATGCTGCACCCCTCGTCTCCGAGGATCGCGATCGAGAGTTCCGCGGTGCGCAGCATGAGGGCGTCGTTGTTGCCGTTACCCATCGCGACGGTGTGGGTCGCGCCGAGTTCTCTGACAAAATCTGCCTTCTCTTCGGTGTGGTCATCACTTGCGAGGATCTTCACCGCCACATCGAACGCTTCGACCTCCCTTTGTACCGAACCGAAAGTGTCGGCGGTGATGATATGCACTGTGTAGTGCTGCGTCAGTTGCGTCAGTAGCCGGCGTACCGGTTCGAGCAGTATGCCGTCTCTGGCGACGGTACCGTTGTAGTCGAGTACGACATGCTTCAATGCGAGTGTGCCGTAGTTGGGGATCGTGATCATAGACAAGGCTCCAAAATGGTATACTAAGAGATGCCCTTAAGTATATCGAAAAAGGAGAAAGAGCTTGAAAAACGATATCAAACTGACCGAATACAGCCACGGAGCGGGGTGTGGATGCAAAATCTCACCGATGCTTCTGGAAGAGATACTGGAGACTTCACGGGAAAATATCCTCTACCCCGAACTGCTGGTCGGCAACAGTGACAAAGACGACGCCGCAGCATACGATCTGGGCAACGGTACGTCGGTGCTCAGTACGACCGACTTCTTCATGCCGATCGTCGACGATCCTTTCACCTTCGGAAAGATCGCCGCGACCAACGCCATCAGCGATATCTACGCGATGGGCGGCAGACCGCTGATGGCGATCTCGATCTTCGGCTGGCCGATCGACAAACTCTCCGCCGAAGTCGCACGGAAGGTGATCGACGGCGGACGCGCCATCTGTGAAGAGGCGGGCATACCGCTGGCGGGCGGACACTCCATCGACTCCCCCGAACCGATCTTCGGACTGGCGGTGACGGGGATCGCCGATAACGAAAATCTCATGAAAAACAACAGCGCTGAAGCGGGGTGTGACATCTACCTGACCAAGCCGCTTGGGATCGGCATACTCTCCACCGCGCAGAAACAGAAGAAGATCGAACCGGGCGACATAGAACCCGCGATCGAAGCGATGACCACTCTCAACAAATCGGGTGCAGCCTTTGCGCCGCTGCAGAGCGTTCTGGCCATGACCGATGTTACCGGGTTCGGTCTGCTGGGGCACCTGAGCGAAGTGTGCGAAGCGAGCGGTATCGGCGCCAGGATAGCGTTCGAAAAAGTACCGCAGCTGCCAAATACCGAAAAGTACCGGCAGATGGGGTGCATTCCCGGCGGGGCGAAGAAAAACTTCAAAAGTTATGGCCATAAGATCTCAGAGATGACGCAGCAGCAGCGTGAGATTCTCTGCGATGCGCAGACTTCGGGAGGGCTGCTGGTGATCGTCAAAAAAGAGGGGAGAGAAGCGTTTCTCGAAGTGGCGCGTGAACAGGGGCTCGATCTCGAACCGATCGGCGAGACGACAGAGAAGGGTGCACATCTGATCGAGGTCGTGTAGTGGCACTACCGCTCTTTGACGACTACCGTGCGCTCGTGACCGCACGCATCCCTCTGATCGATCTGCGTGCGCCGGTGGAGTTTGCCAGAGGGGCTTTCCCCACAGCGGTCAACCTTCCGCTGATGCGCGATGAAGAGCGTGAAGCGGTGGGTATCTGCTACAAAGAGAGAGGAAACGAAGCGGCCGTCAGACTGGGGCACGCACTGGTCAGCGGCAGTGTCAGGGAGGCACGCATGCAGGCATGGTGCGACTTTATCGACGTACACCCCGATGCGATGCTCTACTGTTTTCGCGGGGGACAGCGTTCACGGATCACACAGGAGTGGCTGCACGAAGCGAGATATACGATACCCCGGATCAAAGGGGGTTACAAAGCGATCCGCCGCTATCTTATCGAAGCGCTGGAGACGATGGAGGGGCGGTTCAGGCCGCTGCTGCTGGGTGGGCGTACCGGTTCCGGCAAGACGCTGCTGCTCAGAGAACTTCCGCACATGATCGATCTGGAGGGTCTGGCGGAGCACAGGGGGTCGGCTTTCGGGCGCAAGATCACTCCCCAGCCCACACAGATCGCTTTCGAAGATGCGCTGGCATTCGATCTGATCACTCAGCTGGAGAAGGGGCACCGTACCCTCGTCTTTGAAGATGAAGGTAAAAATATCGGCCGGCTCTATATCCCCGAAAAGATGGCCAACCATATCATCTCGGGTGATCTGGTGATCCTGGAGACGCCCCCTGGGGAGCGGACGCAGATCACCTTCGACGAGTATGTCACCGGGGCGCAGCATGCGTACGGTGAACATTTCGGCGAAGCGGGGTTTGAGATGTGGATGGGCTCCATCGGCGGGAGCATCGACCGTATCCGCAAACGCCTGGGGAGTGAACGCCACCGGGAGATCCGCACGATTTTCGACGATGCCTGCCGTCGGCAGAGAGAGACCGGGGAGTGTGAAGCGCACAAAATCTGGATCGGGAGACTACTACAGGAGTACTACGACCCGATGTACGACTACCAGTTGGAAAAGCGCCGGGAGCGCATCCTCTTTCGGGGTGACAGGGAGGCAGTGCGAGCCTATTTGCACGAGAGCTCTCCGCTGGGGTGAGAGCGTAAAGAACGTGGAAGCGGGCTGATGTGCACTTGTGCACCGGCACCGTTAGCGTAGTTTTTGGGACTCTGTTCCAAAAGCGTTAACAATGGTGTTGTCTCCAATCCCTGCAATCTTTTCAGTGCAGGGGTGCGGCAAAAAAATCGAAGAAGAGTGTCATCAGGAGTGATGCGACAGTCAGTGTCAAAAGCATGACCGGTGTACCCCGTTTGAACCATACCCCGGGTGTGATGGCAAGGGATGGGTCGTTCTGCTCTTTCGCCAGTCGTTCGGAGATGGTGACGATGTAGACATTGGCCGTTGAGCCCAGATGGGTACCGTTACCGCCCAGCCCGACACCGATAGCCAGTGACCACCACAGCGGTGTGACGTTGACCCCCTGGGTTTCGAGGCCCAGCAGGATCGGGATCATCGCGGCTGTGAAGGGGATGTTGTCGATCATCGCCGAGAGTATCGCCGCCGCCCACATCAGAAGCAGTGCCGAAAGAAGCAGATCCTTCTTGACGAAGGGTTCTATAAAAGTGCCCAGATACTCCAGAAAGTGGCTATGCTCCACACCGCCGATAACGATAAAGAGCGCGATAAAAAAGGTCAGCAGGGTGATCTCCACCTTCGAAAAGGTGTTGTCGAGATCGATACGGGGTGCCAGGAAAAGAAGCAGTGTCAATCCGGCGGAGGCAACCATCCATGCGTCCCATTCGAGTTTTCGGTGGAGGATGAAGAGGATGACGATGACCCCCAGGGAGAGAAGCGCGGCTTTCCAGGTTCCCGGTTGCGTAATTTTCGATTTTGCTCCGAAGTCCGCCACTTTCGGCATGATCGCCAGCTCTTTTTTGAAAAGGTACCTGAGGGCGAAGATGGTGGAGATCCATGCGGCAAAAACGATACCGCCCATATGGATAAAAAAGGTGTTGAAATCGATATGCGCTGCGGATCCGATCATGAGGTTTGGCGGATCGCCGACAAGCGTCGCGATGCCTCCGGTGTCGGAGAGAAGTGCCGCTGCGAGAAGGTAGGGTATGGGGCTCACCTGAAGGGTTCGGGCGATCAGGATGATCAGCGGGCCGAAGATCACGACGGTGGTGACATTGTCAAGAAGCAGTGAGATGAGAGTCACTGCGGTGCCGAGCAATACCATCAGCAGAAACTGGTTGCCCCTGCTGTAGTTGGCCACTTTGAAGGCGATCATCTGAAATCCGCCTGTAGGTATCATGATCGCGACTATGGTCATCATCGCCCCCAGCAGCAGGACGACATTCCAGTCGATCGACGCGAGTGCCTCATGCGGCGTATAAAACTCGAAATACTGCCCGGCTATGATCATGGCCATAGCACCCAGGATGGCAAACTTTGTACGGTGAAAACCGTGCAAACCTTCTGTAAATATGCCCAAAAATGTCAACGCCATGATGATGGCTGATACCAGCATGGAGGTGTCGAACGTAAGATGTTCCATAGATAATCCTTTTTCAGAGATGCCTTTGTGCCGATAAGCGAAAAAATGATCGATTTATTGTAGCATAATCAGAGATCTACGATGCTAAACCGGTTACAGAAGCAGCCCCGAGAGTGCGATCAGCAGGACGACCGGTGTGATCGCAAGCCCCACTTTCGTATATTCTCCCCAGCCTATCTTCACCCCTTTTTTCTCCAGTACATGCAGCCAGAGCAGGGTGGCGAGCGAGCCGATAGGAGTCATCTTGGGGCCGAGGTTGGAGCCGAGGATATTGGCGTAGACCAGCGCTTCGTGCCCGGCATAGCCGAGGTGGTCGATCGCGATATCCATGATCATAATGGTGGGCATGTTGTTCATGATCGCACTCATGATCGCCGAGAGAAATCCCGTACCGATGACAGATGCCGCCTCACCATGCGGCTCCAGTGCTGCGATCCATCCCGCGACTGTTTCAGTAAGTCCCGCATTTTTGAGGCCGTAGACGACGATGTAGAGCCCGATACTGAACCAGACCACTTGCCAGGGTGCCGCTTTGATCGTCATAATCGGTTTGACCGCTTTGTAGCGCGCTGCGATAAAGAGAAAGAGCAGGGCGCCGCCGAGTGCGAAGATGGAGATGGGGATATGGTAGAGATCGCCGATGAGGTAGCCCGCCATCAGCAGGAGCAGAAATAGCCAGCTGAGTTTGAACATGGTTTGATTGCGAATGACCGATGCCGGTTCGGGCAGCAGATCGACATCGACTTTGAGCGGGATATCCTTACGGAAGTAGAACCGGAGCACGGCGATCGACGCAACGATACTGAAGAGGTTGGGCAGGAACATGTTTCCGGCATACTCCATAAAACCGATGTGAAAGTAGTCGGCTGTGACGATGTTGGTGAGGTTGGAGATGACCAGCGGGTTGGAAGCGCTGTCTCCGATGAAACCGCCGGCCATCAGAAAAGCGAAGATCGCCAGCGGGTTCATCTTCAGGTACTTCATCTTTGCCAAGAGTATCGGTGTGAGGATCAGCGCGGCACCGTCGTTGGCGAAAAATGCCGCCACCAAAGCGCCAAGCAGCAGGATATAGACGAACATCCTGTTGCCGCTGCCACGACTCAGCTTCGCCATCCTGATCGCCGCCCACTCGAAAAAACCGATCTCATCCAGCACCATCGAAAGGATGATGATACCGATAAACGCCAGTGTCGCATCCCAGACGATCTTTGTCACGGTGATGACATCATCGAAATCCACCACACCCAGAAGCAGCGCCGCCACAGCGCCGGTCACCGCCGTCGTACCGATCTGAAGCCCCTTCGGCTGCCATATGATCAAAACGAGTGTCACCAGAAAGAGCCCGGTCGCAAGATACATCAGTTTTTCCTCTTATGATTTTTTATGATGTGAGTATAGCGGGGTATGTATTAAATCAATATATATTGATATGATAAAATTTCGTTTAACCGAGGGTTTTACAGAAGTGGTCTGTGATTTGGTGTAAAAAAGTATCGTTGACAGAAGTCAGTTTTTTATCCAGGATATTCTTATTGAGGGTAAAGCATTTATCATATTTTACAAAAGAGCGCAGGGGCAATGGTGTTTCCTGAAAAGCATCAGATACGATCTCCATCAGAGCAGTCTGATGCGTTGCCGTTGTAATTTGAAAACATACAAAATCACCGTAACTGTTTTCATCTTTGATGACCAAAACGGGTCTCTTTTTGGATTTTGAAAGATCGGTAAACGGAAAATGGATCAGAAGAATATCGCCTCTTTTACAAATCATCCCAGGCCTTATCCTTTTCGTTTTCCCAGGTCGTTTGCATAGATTTTTGCTGTGCCTTGATAAAATCCTCAGTCCCGGCATCTTCCTCTATGGGCAATATGATAATTTCACATTTTTGTCCGAGACTTTTTAGCAGGGCAAACACTCTTTCCAGGTCCTGTTTATCGTCTATTATCTCTCTGTAAGCGGTCATGGTATCTCCTGAATTTTTATTATAGCATAACGAAGATAGAAAATAATATCAATATATATTGATATATGTCAAAATTTACGCTATACTTCTCTCACGCATACAAAAGGAGAGCGGATGACAGAGGATTTTCTGAGAACGGTTTCGGCGCTCAATGACGAGACGCGGGTTTTGATACTCCGTTTTTTTCTGGAACACGGGGATCTGTGTGTCTGTGATCTGCAGGAGTCTCTGGGCATGATACAGTCTCGTCTCTCCCGCCATCTGAAGATTTTGAAAGAGGGTGGGTTTTTGCGAGTACGAAGAGAGGGAAGGTGGGCGCACTACGGCTTACGTTCACCGCTGGACCGGTTTCGCCTGGCTGCACTCGAGGAGATCAAACATCTGCAGATCGATCTCCCACCCCTGAAAAAACTCTCCGAGAAAGGAAGTTGTCAAATATGAAAGAGAAAAAGAGAGTTTTGATCCTCTGTACCGGGAACAGTTGTCGTTCGATCATGGCGGAAGCGCTGGTCAACGCAAAACTGGGAGCGTGTGTGGAGGCGGAGAGTTCGGGTGTCAAAGCGAGTGGAAAAGTCAACCCGCAGGCAAAAGCGTTGCTGGAGAAGAAGGGTGTATGGAGGGACGGCTACCACTCTAAAACGATCGATACCGTACTCGACAAGCCGTTCGATCTGGTGGTAACCGTTTGTGACAATGCCAAAGAGACATGTCCCATGTTCCCCAAAGCGGTCAAGACGATTCATGTCGGTTTCGAAGATCCCAGCGGCAAAGCCGAAGAGGAGTATGCAAAAACCTACGATCTGATCGAAAAAGAGTTGCTTCCTGTCATCGGGAAAGAGCTGTGTGTAGAGGGCTGATCTATCTGCATTCGCCGGTCGCTATCCGGAAGCGTTCGAGGTCGTCCGGATTGTGAAAGATGAAAGTGACATCCATCGGATGCTTTTCGACAAAAGTTTTGACACTCTCGCATGCGATCTTTGCCGCCTCCTCTCTGGGGTAGCCGTAGACACCCGTGGAGATGGCGGGGAAGACGATATCGCGGCATCCCAGATCGTAAGCGACTCTGAGTGAATTGCGGTAGGCGGCTGCCAGAAGATCGGGACAGTCACCGTCGCAGAGGCGGTAGATCGGCCCGACGGTGTGGATCACATATCTGGCAGGCAGATTGCCCGCAGTCGTGGCGACCGCTTCGCCGGTAGGCAAACCGTCGGGGTAGCGTGTCTGACGGATCTTTTTAGCCTCTTCGAGGATCGCCGGGCCGCCCGCACGGTGAATCGCACCGTCGACCCCGCCGCCGCCCATCAGGGAGCTGTTGGCGGCATTGACGATGGCGCATGCCTTCTCTTTGGTAATATCGCCGGTTTTGAGGGTGATCTGTCCGGACATTTCTGCTCCTTATGCCACTGTCTCGATGACCGTTTTGGCGAGTTCGAGCGCTTTGGCGCGATGGGAGAGTTTCTGCTTGACCTCCGCATCGAGTTCGCCGAGTGTGCTCTCGTATCCTTCGGGGATGAACATGGGATCGTAGCCGAATCCCCTGTCACCTCTCGCTTCGGCGATGACATCGCCATACATCCACCCGTGCACGGTGAAATCCCCTTTGTCGGTGACGATCGCCATGGCGGCGGTATAGTAGGCGGGGGTTCGTTCGATCCCTGCGCTTTTGAGGGTGTCGATCAGTTTGTGGAGATTCTCTTTGTCTGTGGCACCCTCTCCGGCGTAGCGGGCGCTGTAGATGCCGGGAATGTTACCGAGAGCCGGAACACTGATGCCGCTGTCGTCGGAGAGTACGACAAAGTCACCCGTTACCTTCTCTTTGATCCTGTCGTAGACTGCATGCGCTTTGAGGAGGGCGTTCTCCTTGAAAGTGGCGCCGTCTTCGACCACTTCGAACTTTTCCGTGAAGTCGGTGTAGGGGTGTACATCATGTGTGTCACAGTAGGAGGCGATCTCTCTGATTTTGCCCTGATTGCCGCTTGCGAGGATTATTTTCATTTTCAACCTTGTTTTATCGTAATAGGACTATAATCGTCTAAATATATCTCTGTTTCTGTATGCGATTGCTATGGTGCGATATTTCATGAAGGTCTGAAAAAGAGGGCAAATCCTCCCGTTGGTCTGAGCCTCTTTTTCAGACCTTCATGAAATATGGGTATTCCGATCTGTATAATAATTTTTATACGGTTAGATTATGGTTAATCATACAGGAATATGATTCGGATATTATATCAAAAAAAGGGGATTCGATGATTAAATCGGTTTTACCATTGAGTTTGATTATAGCGTTGCGCTTTTTCGGACTTTTTATCGTGCTTTCAGTACTTTCGGGCTATGCGAAGGATCTGCCGGGCGGTACCGCGTTTCTGGCGGGTATCGCACTGGGTGGCTATGCGCTGACTCAGGCGGTGCTGCAGGTGCCTTTCGGGGTGCTCAGTGACCGTATCGGGCGCAAGAAGACGCTGCTGATCGGTCTGCTCATCTTCGCAGCCGGTTCTGCCGTCGCGGCGATGGCGGAAAACATCTATGTGCTGTTGCTGGGACGTTTCCTGCAGGGTGCGGGAGCGATCGGTTCGGTCGTTACGGCGATGGTCGCGGACTATGTGCGGGAAGATCAGAGAGCGCATGCGATGGCGATCATGGGTATGACGATCGCGATGAGTTTCGCCGCTGCGATGATCCTGGGACCGATCATCGCGGGGTACTTCTCCGTCAGCGCACTCTTCTGGCTGACATGTATACTGGCGCTCTCCGCGCTGCTGATTCTCTTTACCGCGGTGCCTGAACCGCCGAAGATCGTCCACCACTACTCCGAAGATGAGGCAAAGATCAAGCATGTCTTCAAAGACAAAGATCTGGTGCGCATGTACATCACTTTCCTCTTTCACAGTTCGACGATGGCAATCGCCTTTTTCATCATCCCTATCCTGCTGAAAAACAAGTTCGACATGACGACGATGGATTACTGGAAAGTCTATCTTCCGGCGGTGATTCTGGGTATCCTGGCGATGGGTCCTGCAGCGGTATTTGGTGAAAAATACAGCAAGGGCAAGGAGATCTTCCTCATCTCCATCGGCTTCATCATGCTCTCTTTTATCCTGATGGGGTATACAGACTCTTTCATCTGGTTCGCGGTGGGTGTCTCGGCATTTTTCATCGGCTTCAACATGTTCGAACCGCTGCTGCAATCCTTCGTCTCCAAGTTCGCCAAAGTGCACCAGAAGGGTGCGGCTCTGGGCGTGGCGAACACTTTCGCCTATGTCGGCATCTTTCTGGGCGGTGCCATAGGCGGTTGGCTCTACCAGCACTACGGTGAGCAGGGTGTGGCGATCTTCGTACTGCTTATCTCACTGCTATGGATCTACTGGATCGTCGGTATGCGCAATCCGGGACTGCGCAAGAATCTCTTTTTGCCGATGGACAAGTATGACCGTGAAAGGGTACCGATGCTCAAAACCCTCAAAGGGGTCAGCGACTTTTACATCAACGAGACAGAAGAGACGATCATCGTCAAATATGACGATGAAGAGATCGGAGAAGATGAACTGCGTAAACTGCTTCTGAAATAGGTGCGTTACCTTTCACTCTTTTTCGCTTCCCTGCTGGCGGCCACGCTGCTGCCCGGGGGAAGCGAAGCGCTTCTGCTCTACGACCTCTCCCAGAACAACTCCGTTTTTCTCCTCTTTCTCGCCGCCACGGCGGGCAATACGCTCGGATCGCTGATCAACTATCTGCTGGGGTACAAAGGGGCCGCATTTCTGCAGCAAAAGGGTTACATCAAACCCGCAGCACTGCAGAGAGGACATGTGATTTTCGAGAAGTGGGGCGGGGTGGCGCTGCTGCTTTCGTGGATGCCTGTCGTGGGCGATCCCGTCACCTTCGCGGCCGGGGTGCTGCGCTATGAAGTGTGGAAATTTCTGCTGCTGGTGCTGATCGCCAAAGGGGTGCGCTATGCAGTGGTTATAGCACTCTATCTGCAGTTTTACTGAACGCCCCCGTCTGCACCAGTCGTGACAGTCGCAGCAGTTGTCTGCCTTTTTCCCTGATATCGGTGATATCGGAGATGTACCCCAGAAAGTGGGTGATATCACCCGCACGGTTGCGTACGATGACGGTACTGTCATGTACCCACTTCACTTCGCCGCTACGGGTCAGGATGCGGTAGGGGTCATGTTCGAAGTACTCTTTCTGGCTTTTGACCGCCTCTTCGAGTTCATGCGTGACATGCGCGATGTCATCGGGATGGATACAGTGCGTGTAGACTATCGCTTGAGAGAGAAAATCTTCCCGACTGTATCCGAGCACTTTGGAGACACTCCCGGAGACGTAGTCCACACTCCAGGTCTCGTCGTTGTGCCACTTGAAGAGTACCGATTTGCCTTTGTCGAAGAGGGAGAGGAGGATCTGCTGTTCGTCGGTACGCTGTGCCACTTTCTGCTCGAGTTGCCGGTTGAGTTCACGGATCTCCTCTTCGAGCTTTTTACGTTCGTAGATATCACGCCAGACGACATGGATCACATCTTTGCCGTGGAGGTTGATTTTGGTCAGGACGATTTCAGACCAGAATCGCGTACCGCTGGCACGTGTGTGGACCCACTCGAACTGGTTGTATCCCTGCTCCAGTGCGAGATGCATCATCTCCTCCGCCTTTTCAAATGAAGACCTCCCGTCGGGCTGGTACTTCGGACTCAACTCGGAGGGGTGGGCTTTGAGTACCGCCTCTTTCGAGGGAAATCCCAGCATCCTGACGATCGCTTCGTTGCATGCGGTGAAGTGGCCATCTTCGATCAGCAGAATCCCGTCGTGTGCCTTTTCGAAGAGTGTCTCAAAAGCCTCTTTCTGCTCTCTGAGTTCGGACTTGAGTCGTTTTTGTTCTTTCAAAAGGAGAAAGAGCCCGGCAATGATGGCAGCCGTCGCAAGGGTGAAATACCAGACAAAGTGGCGATACTGGGCCAGTTGCATCTGAAGAGTAGTCGCTTCAAGGAGCCATGGAAAGAGCAGTGCCAAAAGCAGGGGCATCGGAAACTCCCGGAATTTTTAATACTCCTCAAGCAATTTTTATGCCGTTTCGACCCGCTCTCCATATTTTTTGAAGTAGAACCAGAGTCCGATACCCACGGCGATCATCATGAGACAGAATTCCTGCCCTTTGGTCATCCAGCCGCAGCAGACGAAGCCCAGCTGTGCATCGGGCTGCCTGAAGAACTCGGCGATAAAGCGGGCTGCACCATAAAGGAGGATATACAGAGAGATCAGCTCTCCGTGAAAACGCTTGTGCTTACGATAGAGATAGAGGATGAGGAAGATGACCGGACCCTCCAGGATCGCTTCATAGAGCTGGGAGGGGTGGCGCAGTACACCGTCGACATAGATTCCCCACGGTACATCGGTCACACGCCCGTAGAGCTCCTGATTGAGGAAATTCCCGATCCTTCCGAAGATATACCCCGCAGGGATCGCGATGGCGGCGATGTCGAGCAGAAACCACTGATT
>JANTHT010000043.1 GCA_024762235.1 Sulfurospirillum sp. | reverse complement strand
AACTCAGCCGTCCAGACGATCAACAGAATCATCGACACCTTCGAGGGCTCCGAACAGCTGCAGGTGCGCAACATGCTCTCCGTCTCCCTGACAGCAATCGTCGCACAGATGCTCCTTCCCAAAAAGAGCAAGGGACGCGTCGCGGCACAGGAGATCATGATCAACAACCATGCCATCGCCAACCTGATCCGCGAAAACAAGATTCACCAGCTCTACTCCCAGATGCAGCTCAACCAGGCGCAGACAGGCATGCAGACGCAGACACAGGCGCTCGAGAAACTGGTCAAACAAAATCTCGTCCACAAAGAGGACGCTCTGCGGATCTCTACACAACCCGACGAACTCAAAGGGCGTATCGGCGTCTGATCCGCATGCATGCGCACATATACGAAACAAGCCCTGCACAGCGGGGATCCCGGAGAGGCACCCGCGGCAGGCAGACATCGCGTCCGCCCTTGTGATTCGCTAAACCGTTGCGATTAATTTCTTATCTTTTTGATAGCCGTTTTTAGAATAAGGTAAATTTTTGTTATAATCCCGCAAGTTTCTTTGGAAAAGGCAAAACTACTATGGAAAACATATCACTACTCGACCTCATATCGATCGCGTTGATTATCCTGCTGGGTATCAAAGGGGTCTTCCGGGGATTTATCAAAGAGGTCTTCGGACTTGTGGGCATTATCGGCGGTATCTATATCGCCAGCCGTTACGCACAGGTGGCGGGAGAGTTCATCGACCATAACTTTCTCAATCTCCAGAACAAAGGCTCTCTCTATCTGATCGGATTTATCGCCGTTTTGATCGCTTTCTGGCTCTTTGCCGTCATGATCGGTTTTCTACTGGGTAAACTGGTCCACTCCAGCGGACTGGGGCCTGTCAACATGATCCTCGGTTTCTTCGTCGGAGCGGTCAAGGTTTTTTTGATCTTTTCTGTCATCGTCTACGTCTTTTCGAGTATCGGTGTCTTTAAAGCGAGTGTCGACAACATCTTCAAAGACTCCATGATGTACCCTCTCTTCAAAGAGTGGGGTGCCAAAATCGTCAGAATCGACCCTTCACAGATTAACATGAGTGACCATTCCGGTATCAGGATCGACACAGAGAACGGTGCCTCCTCCACAGGTCAGGAGCAGTAGGACTTCATGAAAAGTAACAAATCACTCTCCTACGAGGCGCTTCTGGAGACCTTCAAATCGATCCTCAGAAGCAACCATCTCAAATTTACCGCGCAGCGGGAAGCGATCCTGCGCACACTCTATGAACATCCCGACCATTTCACGCCCGAAAATCTCTACCTTCTTGTCAAGGAGAAGTACCCTGATCTCAACACCGGAATCACGACAGTCTACAGAACACTCAACCTTCTGGAAGAGAACAAACTGGTCACGTCCCTCTCGTTCGGGACACAGGGGAAAAAGTTCGAGCTGGGAAACAAACCGCACCATGACCACATGATCTGCGAAGTGTGCGGCAGTATCATAGAGTTTGAGGATCCGAAGATCGAAGCGTTGCAGCAGGCGATCGCCAAAGCGCACGGTTTCAAACTGACAAACCATCTCATGCAGCTCTACGGCATATGCAAAAAGTGCCAGGAAAAAGAGTAAAATCGCAGAAGAGACCATATCATCATGTTAAGAGAGGACAGCATTGCTATTTGACAATCAATATGAACAACAGCGTATCCAAAAAGCGGAGCAGCTAAGAGCACTGGGTATCAACCCCTATCCACACAACATCACACGTGATACAACCACGGCGCAGTTTTTTCGTGAGTATGCCTATGTCGCTGCCGGCGAAGAGAAACGTGACGAAAGCAAGCGCGTCACACTCAGCGGCCGCATCAAGTTCCTGCGCCTGATGGGGAAAGCGGCATTTGCCAAGATCGAAGATGAGAGCGGTGTCGTACAGATCTACGTCGCACGCGACAATCTTCCGGAAGGGTTTTACAACAATGTCTTTAAAAAACTGATCGAAGTGGGCGATATCGTCACCGTCGAGGGATTCCCATTCGTTACCAAAACCGGTGAACTCTCCCTCCACGTCACCAAACTGGAACTCGCCGCCAAATCGATCAAACCGCTTCCGGAGAAGTTTCACGGCCTGCAGGACAAGGAGCTGCGCTACAGACAGCGCTACCTCGACCTGATCATGAACCGCAACGTCAAAGAGATTTTCCAGACCAGAAGTAAGATCGTCTCGATCACACGCAGATTTTTCGAAGAGAAAGGTTTTCTGGAGGTGGAGACACCCATGATGCACCCCATCGCCGGCGGTGCCAACGCCAGACCTTTCATCACCCACCACAACGCACTGGATGTAGAGCGTTACCTGCGTATCGCACCCGAACTCTATCTCAAGCGCCTTATCGTCGGGGGCTTCGAAGCGGTTTTCGAGATCAACCGAAACTTTCGCAACGAGGGGATGGATCTGACCCACAATCCCGAGTTTACGATGCTGGAGTTCTACTGGGCTTACCACAACTACGAAGATCTGATGCGACTGACCGAAGAGCTTTTCGAAAAACTGCTCGAGGAACTCGATCTCCCGACCAAACTTCCCTACGGCGAGATGGAGATCGACATCGGCACCCCTTTCAGGAAGATCGCATGGAGAGACTCCCTCGTCGAAATCGGCGGGGTACCCGAGATGCTCATCGACGACCGTGCGCTGATGATCAAATATCTCAAAGATGCGGAGATCGAGGTCGATGAAAATCTCTCCGTAGCCAAGCTGCAGGAGGCGCTCTTCGACGCATTTGTCGAACCCAAACTGATCGACCCGACCTTCATCACCCACTATCCTGTCGAAATCAGTCCGCTGGCCAGACGCAGCGATGAAAATCCGGAGATCGCCGAGCGTTTCGAGTTTTTCGTAGCAGGCAAAGAGATCGCCAACGGCTTCAACGAACTCAACGACCCGATCGACCAGTACGGTCGCTTCAAAAAACAGATTGATGCCAAAAATGCGGGAGATGAAGAGGCACATGCGATGGATGAAGATTATGTGCAGGCGCTGGGCTACGGCATGGCGCCTACCGCCGGCGAGGGAATCGGTATCGACCGTCTGGCGATGTTGCTGACCAACCAGCACTCGATTCGCGACGTGATCCTCTTCCCTGCGATGAGACCGTTGAAAAACGAACAAAACCCAACCGAAGACGAAACCAACAGTGAGGAAAAATAAGATGTATTTTATGGAAAAAGAGGACCCGAAAGTTTTTGAACTCATTCAAAAAGAGCTTGAGCGACAGACCAACCATCTGGAGATGATCGCCAGTGAAAATTTCACTTCACCGGCAGTCATGGAGGCGATGGGCAGTGTCTTTACCAACAAATATGCCGAAGGGTACCCTTACAAACGCTACTACGGCGGTTGTGAATATGCCGATCAGGTAGAGCAGCTGGCGATCGACCGCGCCTGTGAACTTTTCGGCTGCAAATTTGCCAATGTCCAGCCACACTCCGGTTCTCAGGCCAACCAGGGTGTCTATCAGGCACTGCTGAAACCCTTCGACAAGATACTGGGTATGGATCTCAGCCACGGCGGACACCTGACACACGGTTCCAAAGTGAGCAGCTCCGGAAAGACATACTCCAGCTTCTTCTACGGTGTGGAGCTCGACGGACGCATCGACTATGACCGCGTGATGGATATCGCCAAAATCGTCCAGCCGAAACTGATCGTCTGCGGTGCGAGCGCCTACCCCAGAGAGATCGACTTTGCAAAATTCCGTGAAATCGCCGATGCCGTGGGCGCGCTGCTCTTCGCCGATATTGCCCATATCGCCGGACTTGTGGCGGCAGGCGAACACCAGAGTCCATTTCCCCACTGTGATGTCGTCACGACGACGACCCACAAGACACTCAGGGGTCCCAGGGGCGGTATGATCATGACCAATGACGAAGATATCGCCAAAAAAGTCAATTCCGCCATCTTCCCCGGTATCCAGGGCGGGCCGCTGGTCCATGTCATCGCAGGTAAAGCCATCGGTTTCGGTGAAAATCTCAGGCCGGAGTGGAAAACCTATGCCAGAGATGTCAAAGCCAACGCCAAAGTTGTGGCGGATGTGCTGATGCAAAGAGGCTACGATGTCGTCAGCGGCGGTACCGACAACCACCTTGTCCTCGTTTCGTTTCTCAATAAACCGTTCAGCGGTAAAGATGCCGACGCAGCCCTCGGAGATGCGGGCATCACTGTCAACAAAAATACCGTTCCCGGAGAGACGCGCAGTCCGTTTGTCACCAGCGGTATCCGCATAGGGTCGCCCGCACTCACTGCCAGAGGTATGAAAACGAAAGAATTTGAAATCATCGCAGGAAAAATTGCAGATGTTTTAGATAATATAAACGATAAAGAACTTCATGCTAAAATCAGAGAAGAGATGAAGGAACTGGCACAAAAATTCGTCATTTATGACAGACCGATATATTAGAGCAGGATTGCAATGTACAACGTCGATGTTTCACTGATCAAAATGATCACAAACCACTACTGGATCAAAAGAGAGAAGATCGTCAACAAGATCAACCATAAAGGCCGACTCTTCTTTGACAAGTACGAACGCATCGACAAACCGCTCAACCGATCGCTGATGAATACATACGATGCCGGCAAAATCGTCATCGCCCACTCGCTCGTCAACGACCGGGATAAAGTCGAGAACATCGTATTCGACTACAACGGCAGAAACACCGAAAAGTTCTGGCACCGCCTGCAGCTGCTGCTGCGTGAAGAGGGGTATCTGAACTTTACCGCCTACGAGAGTAAAACCCCCGGCCATCTGCATGTCTACATCCACAAGGGGCATACCACTTTTGCCGAGGGGTGCCAGCTGGCAAAACAGCTTTCGGCGAAACTGGCCACCAAACTCCCCAGAGAGTGGAAAGTCTACCCCAGTGCAGATATCCCCAGAGAGTTCAATATACTCAACCTGCCCCTGAAAGTCTACGCCAAAGAGCGCGGCTCGTCATGGGCGAGACATATGTAATATCCGGCAAAGAAAAGAGGAGAGAGAGATGGAAGACAAACTCAAAGAGATGCAACAGCAAAACGACCTGAGCGATATCGTTCTGGAGAAAGAGCGGACCGGCGGTACGGAACGGATGAAAAAGATCCTCCTTTACGCCGCGTCGCTGATACTGCTTTTTCTCGTCGCACTCGTCGCGATGAAACTGTTCAACGAAACACCTCAGAAAGAGGAGAGCAACCTGGCACAGATCGGAAACGGGATGGAAAAAGGTGCCGATGAATCACTCGACCGGATCAGTCAGAAACTTGAAGACACCAATAAACTCTTTCAGCAGGAGCCGATCATCGACGAGAGTGCCGAAACCGATCTGAAGTTCGAAGAGATGGTGCGTAAACTCAAAGCGCAGGATGCTTCGGAAGCGGCTGCAGAGGAGACAAGCCCTGCACAAAAAGCCCCCGAAACCGCTGTCGCATCTGCGGAGCCTGCCCCAAAAACCCAAAATGCATTCAACCGGAAAGTGGAACAGATTACCAAAAAACTCTCCCCTGCAAAAAAGGAGGGGCGAGACTCTCTGACACTGGCGAAAAAAGAGCATCCCGCAGCTGCCCGGGTCGCCCCCAAAGTGATCGCGCCCAAAGTCGTCCACAAAGCACAAAAACCTGCCGCTGCACCCAAGCCGCCCCGGGAGGTGGTCGCCACAAGCCGCATGACGACAGAGGCACCGGTACAGAAACTCTCTACACTCAGCGGATATTTCATCCAGGTCGGTGCAACCGCGAACTCTTTTCCCAACAGAAGCTATCTGCAAAAGATCAAAAATGCCGGGTATGACTACATCGTCCACTCCGTTATCGTCAAGGGAAGAAAAATCAAAAAGATTTTGATCGGACCTTACGCATCCAGAGGGGCAGCGCAGCGTAAACTGCCGGATATCAAGGCCAGGATCAACCCCAGCGCCTATCTCTACAGGATTCAATAGTCGTGCATACCAGACAACTTCTATTTGATCAACTGACACCCATCGCGATCTATACCAGACTACGGGAACGTTTTCCCAAAGAGGTAACACTTCTTTTCGAGAGTGCGATCAATACCGAAGAGGGCAACTACAGCTTCATCTTTGTATCGGCACTCGAACGTGTCACTTACAAAGATGCGGTCACCACTATCCAGAAGAGCGACGGCAGTGTTGAAACGATCGGCACAGATCCCTTCTCCTGGCTCAAAGCCTATTACCGCGATGTGGATTACGATCGTTACCGCGATATCGCCAAATCACTCAATGTCGGATTTGTGGATGGTTTTGTCGGTTTCATAGGGTATGATGCTGTCAAGATCTTCGAACCTGTACTCAAACCCTGGATGGACCATCTGCATGATGAACTCAACTCCCCGGACATCGATCTGATACGTCCGCGCCTCACACTCGCCTTTTCACACAAGACCAACACGCTGACGCTCATCACGCCTGACCCGAAGATGGGTGACAAACTCGACGAACTCGTCGCATGGCTCAAAGAGCCCTACCCCTATGTCTCTCTGAAAAAGAGCAGGATAGACCCCAAAAAAGGGAGATTCGCTTTTTCCAAAGATCGGTTCTTCGAGATGGTCGCCAGGTCAAAAGAGATGATCAAAAGCGGTGATGTCTTTCAAATCCTGATGTCCAACCGCTTCACACAGTATGCCAAAGTCGATCCGCTCAGTTTCTACCGCACACTGCGCAGCCAGAACCCCTCCCCCTACATGTTCCTGCTCGAATATGAGGATTTCACGATTGCCGGCAGCTCACCGGAAGTGATGGTCGGCCTGCACGACGGGCACATCCTCCTGCGTCCCATCGCCGGTACGAGACGTCGCGGCAGGACACCCGAACGTGACAGAGAACTTGCGCAGGAGATGCTGAACGATGAGAAGGAGTGTGCCGAGCACCTCATGCTGATCGACCTCGGGCGCAACGACGTCGGGCGTGTCGCAAAGACAGGTACGGTCAAAGTGACGGAGATGATGCGTGTGGAGCGCTACTCACATGTCATGCATATGGTCAGCGATATCGACGCAGTTCTGGATGAGAAGTACGACATGTTCGACCTCTTTGCCGCCACTTTTACCGCGGGTACGATGACCGGCGCTCCCAAAATCCGCGCGATGGAGTTGATCGCCGAATTCGAAGGGCTCAAACGCGGTTTCTACAGCGGTGCGGTGGGCTACTTCGGTTTCGACGGCAATATGGATTCTGCCATCGCGATCCGTACCGCCTTTCTCGACGACGAGAAGATCGTCTTTCAGGCTGGAGCGGGCATCGTCGCGGATAGCAAAGAGGAGCTCGAATATCTCGAAGTACAGAACAAGCTCGCCGCCAATATGGCGTCACTGAAGATACTTGCATCACCTGCCGAAGATAAAGATGAGAGCGACGACTAAACTCTTTGCCATCTTCGGTGATCCGGTCACACACTCCATCTCCCCGCTGATGCACAACTACGCCCTCAAAGGGCTCGGGATCGATGCATGTTACACACGTTACCGTCTGAGAGAAGGGGCACTGCTGCGTCAAAAGTTCTTCGAGTTGAAACTGCAGGGCGTCAATGTCACGGTACCGCACAAAGAGGCGGCATACAAGGCGTGTGACGAGATACGTGGTATCGCTCAGAAGATCGGCGCGATCAACACGATCCACCTGGAAAAGGGCAAGATGATCGGCTACAACACCGATGCACCGGGTTTCCTAAAATCCGCCAAACGCTTCGGAGAAATCAATAGAGTCTGCATACTCGGAGCGGGAGGTACTGCACGTGCACTCGCCGTCGCCTTTGCTGAACATGGTACAGCGGTGTCACTGCTCAACCGATCGTCGGGCAGACTCGATTTCTTCAAAGAACAGGGTTTGCAGACATACACATGGGATATGTGGCCGGGAGGCAGTTTCGATCTGGTGGTAAACACCACCTCCGCCGGCCTGCTCGACGACACACTGCCTGCTCCGCGAGAGATTCTCGAACCGCTTCTGAGAGAGAGCAGTTACGCCATCGACGTCATCTACAACACACATACCCCCTTCATCGCGCTTGCCGAAAAACTCGGCGTACCTGTCAAAGACGGCAGCGAAATGCTCCTCTTTCAGGGGGTTTATGCACTGGAACTCTTTCTGGAGAAGCGCTACAGTGAGGCGCGGCTGCTGCCCTGGATGCAAAAAGCGTTTACCCGGTAGAATCCCTCTAAATCTCCACCCGCTGCATCAGCGCTTTGGAGAGGGAGAGCATGTCGACATTTTCGAGATTGACACCTGTGGGAACCCCCTGCGCGATCTTGCTGAAAGTGACGGCGTATGCCTTGAGCTTCTCCTCCACGAAGAGAATCACGCTGTCGTTGGCGAGTGACGGCGTAAAGGCGAAGATCACCTCTTTGACCCCCTCCTGCACGAGCGTGGCGAGTTTCTCCATCTGCACTTCATCCAGCCCTTCGAGCACGAAGTATCTGCCGTCATACCCCGCACCCTCTTCGATGATCATGATATCTTTGGCATTTTCGACGACACAGAGTTTGCTTCTGTCACGGTATTCGTCGAGACAGATATCGCAGATCTCATCTTCACAGATACCGTTGCAGATGGTACACTTACGGATATGCGCGACCGCATCTTCGATCGCATGGGCGAGTTTGAGCGCATGGAAAGAGTCTCCCAGCACCATGTGGTACGCAAATCGCTGTGCCGATTTTTTACCGACACCCGGCAGTTGCGAAAAGGCATCGACGAGATTGTTGAACTTTTCCAGACTTCTTTTTTTCATACCGGAAGTCTAACAAAAAAGGGTTTAACAAGCGCTACCATTCAGCCAGACTTTAACAAATAAAACTATAATAATAAATTATATTTTATCTCGGTGCTTCGAAATTTACAGATTGAAGCACCCGGCAGGAGAGTACATGGTCAGAGATATCGTCGTCTACCCGGACAAACGCGTCCGCATCAAAGCTGCAGATGTGCGAAGGTTCGATGAGGCACTCGCCTCTGTCATCGAGGACCTCAAAGATACGATGAAAGCGCACAACGTCAATGCGATGGCCGCAACACAGATTGCCATACCGATGTCTGTGCTGGTGATCCAACAGGATGACGGCAGCTATCTGGAAGTGGTCAACCCCCGGATCATCGGGAAGAAGGGAAGCGTCACCTCGACCGAAGAGACGCTCTACTTCCCTGACACACCCCACACCGTCCAGCGTTACGAGATGATCCGGCTCGTCTACGAAGATCGTCACGGCAATCAAAAAGCGCTCAAGGCGGAGGGTGACCTGGCGATTACACTCCAGCGCAAGATCGACTATCTTTTCGGAGACACCATCGCTTCGCGCATAGGAGAAGAGAAACGCAAACATCTGGAAAACACGCTCGCCGACAAGGGGATGCCCGGATCGTTCGAAGTCTGTCCGACCGTCTTTATGAAAGACTACTTCACCAGCATGATCCAGAAAGTGCTCTTCTTCATGGCACTGACACTCCTGACACCCCTCTTCTCTTTCGCCCCCGAAACGGTCACGAAGATACGGGCTTTCGACGAGTATGCCACCATCGCTATCGTGTTGCTGCTGATCGGTTACTTCGCCGCAGGCATCTGGGAAGGGAAGAAATATACCTCCTGTACCAGCTGTCAGATAGGCAACATGCTGGGCACCGCGGTCAAATATCTCCTGGCAACGGCAGCCGTTGCGACAGCCGCCTACTTTCTGCTCAGTTGATCCAAAAATCTTTCGGAGTATCGGCGGTAAAATCATAGCCCAGCAGGTTGATATGGTAGGCATGCAGGAGCATGCGCTTGTGACTCCTGCCGCCATAGGCACGGTCCCCGATGATCGGATAGCCTGCATGTTTGAGGTGCGCGCGTATCTGGTGGGTCCGGCCCGTTTTGATCGTCACTTTGACTTTGGTGCGCTTGCCGTGCACTTCGAGAGGCTCGACGATTGTGATCGCCTCTTTTCCGTTTTTGGATACTTTCGTATAGGCAGTGCCATTTTTTCTGATCGTCAGCAGCGGTACGTCGATCGTCATCTCTTCGGCGATCACACCCTGCACCCATGCGATGTAGGATTTGTCCACTTCGTGCTTTCTAAATGCCTCTATCGCCCGCTTCTGAAAATCTTCATCTTTGACCAGCAGCAGTAGGCCACTAGTCTCTTTATCCAGACGGTGCAGGAGCGGCACACCCTCTTTTTTCGCGATCTGTTCACTGGTGATGAAAGCGGGCTTCTCCATCACGACAATCTTTTCATCTTCATAGATCTTTTTGATTTTGAGTGGCTTTTCGACACGAAACGTTGTCTTGCCCGGCATCAGCGCCCTTGCCATCACCACTTTCTTCCCCCCGCTGTAGACAAGACCGCTGTCGATCAGATCCTTGGCACTTCGGTTGGTGATCCCCTCCTGCACCGCCAGCAGCTTATAGGCTTTCTCCATCATGATGACTCCTTCATGTTTTCTATAAATTCCCGTACATACCCGTTTAGTGGTAATTTCAACCGCTTCTGTTTACTCGTTTCCCCACCTATAAAGCGGATGTCGCTTTTGGCGACTTTGAACGTTTTGGAGAGGAATTTGACGAGTTCTTTGTTAGCAGCACCCTCTACCGCCGGCGCTTTGATTTTGATCTTCAGCGCATCGTCGTGCACACCGGAAATCACATTTTTACTCGAAGCCGGCACCGCTTTGATCCGAAACACCACATCCGCACCCTCGATCTCATACCACATCTTCCAGCTCCTTCATAAAATGCGCAAACGCTTCGTCTCTCTCTACGACTGCGGGTTTTGCACGTCTAATCGCTGTTTCGACCTCTTCGGCATCACAGAGGAGCACATTATCCACCAGGGGGAAGAGCGCCTGCTGATTGAAAACATCCCTTCCGCTGATCAGCTTCACCCCGAAGTGTGCCGGTTCGAGCGGGTTGTGCCCCCCTACTCCTTTGACAAAGGAGCCGCCGAGCAACACCACATCACTGATCGCATAGAGGTTGATCAGCTCGCCCATGCGGTCCATCAGGACCAGATCGGCATCGAAATCTTCCCGCTCGCTGAAACGGTGGAAGCGCAGTCCTTTTTGGCGGCTGAACTTCTCCAGCTCCACAGCGACCTGTTCGAAGCGCTGCGGGTGTCTCGGCACCACGACAACGACGCGCCCCGCAAACGCCAGATGCTCGAGCAGCAGCATCTCTTCCCCCTCATGCGTACTGGCGAGCACCACCACTTCCGCGGACGGGCGGGCAAAATGTCTGGTCGGCACAACACCCGAAAAGCGCTTGATATTGCCCGATATCCGGAGATCTTTCGCGCCCAGCTCCTTCAGCCGCTCTGCATCCTTCTCACTCTGTGCAAAGACCCTGTCGACATGGGCAAATATCCTGCGATAGAACCAGCGAAAACGACGATACCGCGGCCATGAACGATCCGATATACGGGCGTTGAGCAAAACGGTTTTGGTACCTCTGGCTTTCGCAGCATGAAATAGCATGTACCAGAGCTCCGCCTCCATCACAATCAGTGCCCTGTTCGGACGCACCCAGAAAGGAAGGAAGATCTCGAAAGGGAGAAAACGACGCTCAGCATCGTATGCACCTGACGCTTCATAACCGGTATCGGTGATGACGGAGAGATTGAGCGGTGCGATTTTGCCCAGACGTTCCACCACAGGTGCGAGTGCCCGTACCTCTCCGTACGAACATGCATGCAGCCAGATACCGCTTTGCCTGAAGGGAGGATTGCTTCTGAGAAAGAAACGTGCCGGAATCGATTTTCTGTATTTCGGAAGTAACGGGAGCAGCAAAAGTACCGGAAGTGCCGCTATGTAGAGCAGCCAACCGATACCGAGATAGAGGTAGGTAAACAAGCAAAGTGCCTAGAGAGTGGCACTCTCCTCGGCCTCTTCTGGCTTGTTTTCAAACTGCGATTCGAGGTAGAGGATGCGTCCGCAGTGCGGGCATGTCGTAATCTCATCACCTTTGATCACCTGTGCATAGGTGTGGTCGTTGATACGCATGAAACAGCCGTAGCATGCCTGTTTGCGTACCGGAACGACAGTGGTATTTTTTGCCCATCTTCTGATTTTCTCATAAAAGACGATGATGTTCTGATTCATCTCGGAGAGGAGTTTCTGTTTCTCTTCGAAGACCTTCATACGCTCCGCTTCGATTTTTGCGACTTCCTCTTCTGTAGTTTTTTGCAACGCTTCGAGCTCTTCCTGCATCTCAGCGATCTTCTCTTTCGCCTCTTCGATCATCTCACGCTTCTGCTCGGCGATCTTGTCGAGACGCTCGATCTCCTCGTTGGCGAATGTCACCTGCTCTTTGGCGATCTCCTCTTCGAGCTGCAGCGCCTTGAGCTCTTTTTCACTCTTGATAGCGGCACTTTTCTGGTCGAAAGATTTCAGCTTCTCATTGAGCTCCGCGAGATGGAGTTCATTCTTTTTGCGCTTCTGCTCGATATCGGTAAGTTCCTCTTCATACTCGGCGATCTTCTCCTGCAGCGCCTGCTTTTCCTGGAGTTTGGCATCCAGAGCGGCACGGATCTGCGCGATCTTCGGCTCATAAGAGTCGATCTTCTTGTCGATCTCGACCAGTTGCACAAGCTGTTTGATATGTGGATTCATGCGTAGCTATCCTTTGATGTAAGAGAATGGGTTCTTAGAATTTGCGATTATACCATTTAAACCTTTATTTTGCAAGGCTTTCTGCATGCAGGAGGCGAAATAGCGCTCACTCTCGTAGTGTCCGATATCGATGAGGGAGATCCCGCTCTCCTTCGCCGCAAGCGCTTCATGGTATTTGATATCTCCCGTCAGCAGACAATCCCCCTCCATCTCCCCGAGCAGACTCGCACCCGCACCCGTGCAGAGTGCCGCCGTCTCCACGAAGTTACACCCCTCCACAACACGCAGCGGCTCTAGTGAAAGTTTGAGGCTGATCTCTCTGGCGAATGTTTCGAAAGGTTTGCCCACTTCGAAATAGGCAAGATACCCATCCGCGAAACTGCAGCGATACCCCAGCACTTCCTCGAGGACATAGCGGTTGAGATGGGTCTGGTCGAAGTTGGTATGCATCGCGATGATCGCGATATCCTTTTTGATCGCCTGGCGGAGGATATTTCCGGGAAACTTCGCATAGTCGATCGCTTTGATCCCTTTGAAGATGAGCGGATGGTGCACCACCA
>JANTHT010000042.1 GCA_024762235.1 Sulfurospirillum sp. | reverse complement strand
TCACCGCGCTCATGCTGCAGACATCCGTCGACTACACGATCTTCTTCCGCGAACTCTCAAACATACCCGAAGAGATCACACCGCTCCAAAAGAGTTTTTACAAAGATATCTCTCATGACGAGACGCTGCGAGAGAGTTGGGGAAGCTGGCTGGAGCGCTGGAGAGCAAAGATACAAAGTACCAACAGCGAGGAGCGAAACGCCACATCTGCGGCGTCGACAGAGGCACTCTCCGGAGCGATGAAACGCATCAATCCCAAATACACCCTGCGCGAATGGTTCCTCGTCCCGGCATACGAAAAAGCGGCGCAGGGAGACTACACGCTGATACACGAACTGCAGGAGGTCATGACCGACCCCTACGCCGAACAGTCCGCAGAGACGGAAGCGAAATACTATCGCCGCAAACCGAAAGAGCTCTTTGAAATCGCCGGCATATCGCACGTGAGCTGCTCTTCATGATGGGCGGGTTCTAAAGGCGCAAAAGAAGCGGCAAAAAAAGCAGCTTCTTTAAATATCCTCTTCACCCGCTTCATAAAACCGTTTGATATAAGTGGAAGGGTCTCTGTAGTGGTTGGCGATGGCATAAATATAGATCGTTTTGTTTTTGTACGTGTAAAAAATCGTATAGGGAAATGTATGTGTGACACATTTATGTATAGCATCCATAAAAATAGGATAGAGTTCTGGAAACTGAATAATCATATCGATAGAGGAGCGAATTTCACGTTTGAATCGTTGGCCCAATCCTTTCGCTTCATTTTCATAATAAGCGATCGCCTCATCAAACTCTGCTTTTGCCGGCTCTAAAAACTCAATCTTCACCAAAGAACTCTTTGTAGCTGATAGTTTTGAGCTTTCCTTCTTCTAATAATTTTTTTCTTTCCTGCAACTCTTCTCGCCAAAGCGCTTCAACTTCACCGTTCATTGTATTGAAACTTTCAATGAGTCTGTTGACTATCTGCAATCTCTCTGTCAATGGCAGATTCAGTGCTTCAGCTATGATCTCTGAGTCAGACATGATTTATCCCTTTAAATATTGTACTTGTCACTTGTCAAGTTTCAGTTTGTAAAACCTGGAAATTCAATAATTATATCACATTTTTCACCAGACCGTTATCAAAACCCGATCGCAAACTTTATCGAACTCCTGCTACAATCATACCCAAAAAAGGTACTGGTTCATGAAAATACGGGTCTACTACAAAGATACCGACTGCGGCGGTATCGTCTACCATGCGCGTTATCTGGACTTCTGCGAAATGGCACGCAGCGAACTCTTTTTCAGCCGGGGCAAATCCCCGACGCGCGACGGGTGTCATTTCGCGATCAAAAAGATCGAAGCCGACTATATCGCACCGGCGAAACTTGGAGAGATGCTCGAAGTCCGTACACAACCGGCGCAGATCAAACATACCAGTTTCTCCCTCCATCATGAGATATACCGTGACGAAAAACTGCTCTTTGCGATGGATATCGTCCTGGTCAATCTCTGTCAGGACGGCAGACCGCATGCGATTCATGAAGAGGATCGTGCCTTCTTTAAGCAGCTAATGGCATAAAATTTTCCGAAAGTAGTTATTTTTCGTAGAGAAAGATAGTGACTTAAGTTGTTTTTTAGTTACGGCTAACACTTCGTTAACACTTATGCGTCATAATTACACCGTATCAAGGATATGGGGTTTTCGCCTCCTTTACCCCATACCTGATAATCAGAGCCGAAAGCTCAAACCAATGAAACATAATTCAGCCTCCGGGAAAGCAGCTGAAACCATAGAACCTCCTTTTTACACATCCACACAAACCTATGAACCTACTACGCTCCCGGAGGCTTTTTTCATTTAAATGACGCATTTGGAATAAAGTCCCAAATACTACGCCAGTTCTATGCTGCGACTTTGATCTCTTCGAGGGTTTCCAGTTTCTCCAGTATCATCTCGTTCACCGCGATCTTTGACTCAATGACCACATCCTGCAGTTTAGAGGCGAGGATCAGCTTCAGGGGACGACTGCCCGGGTACTCCGACACGAGCCTGTGCAGCTTTTCGAGTATGTCTGGATCGCTGCCGACTTCCACCTTGACGTAGATCGGGTCACGGTTGACCGGCGCTACCTGCTTTTTGACTTCAACCTTCTCTCTCTTCGCATCTTCTATCGGCAGGACTTTGAGCACCTTCATGCGGGTAAACTGGTCATCTTTGCTGATGGCGACCTTGAAACAGACCGGACGGCTCTGATCCATCATGGCGATCTCGACGAGTGTCTTTTCAAAAACCATGATCTCGATATTGCCATGAAAGTCCATCAGGTTAACGATGCCGAACTTATTCCCCTTCTTGCTGATCTTCGTCTCGATCCCCTCGATCTTCCCGACGAAGAGTGTCTTCGAACCGTCTCCCAGTTCGTCGATCTGCGAGGAGAGGGTGTAGTCGATCTGCTCGATCTCTTCACGAAACTCATCGAGCGGATGCCCCGAAACGTAAAATCCCAGCGTCTCTTTCTCCAGCTGCAGGATGTTTTTGTTTTCATACTCCGGCAGATCTTCGAGCGCTATGTCGATCTTTACCATCTCCTCGGCATCTCCGAAGAGTGAATTTTCCGCCATCTTTCTGGCCCTGGCCGCTTCACCGCCGACGGTCACGATCTTTTCGATATTTTCCAGAAGTGTGCGTCTGGAGTAGCCGAAGTTATCCATCGCACCCGATTTGATCAACGCTTCGAGCACCCGTTTGTTCACCTTTCCACTGTCGATGCGCGCCATGAAGTCACCCAGATCCGTAAATGGCTTCTCCTCCCTCGCTTCGAGGATCGATTCGATCGCTTTGGCACCGACACCCTTGATCGCGCCCATACCGAAGAGGATCGCAGGTGTACCGTCATGATCGCTCGGGCTGAACTCGATCATCGAACGGGTGATATCGGGCGGCAGCAGATCGATACCCAGCCGCTTCACCTCATCGACATATTTGACCACTTTGTCCGTATTGTCCGCTTCGCTGGTGAGCAGTGCCGCCATGAACTCCTGCGGATAGTAGGCTTTGAGGTAGGAGGTCTCGAAGGTGATCATCGCATAGGCCGCCGAATGCGATTTGTTGAAGCCGTATCCGGCGAACTTGACGATCAGGTCGAAGAGCTCTTCCGCTTTCGCACGGTCGAAGCCCTTCTTCTGCGCGCCGTCGGCGAACTCCCCTTTGAGGCGGTCCATCTCTTCCTTGATCTTCTTACCCATCGCACGACGCACGACATCCGCCCCGCCGAGACTGAAGCCGCCGATCGTCTGTACGATCTGCATGACCTGCTCCTGATAGACGATGACGCCGTAGGTCGGTTTGAGGATCGGTTCGAGCTCCGGAAACATGTAGGTGATCGGCGCGCGTCCATGTTTACGGTCGATGAAGTCATCGAGCATGCCCGATTCCATCGGACCCGGACGGTAGAGTGCCAGCACCGCGATGAGATCTTCGAAGGTGGTCGGCTTGAGACGCTCGTTAAGCGACTGCATCCCTTCCGATTCAATCTGGAAGAGGCCCACCGTCGCACCGCTTTGAATCAACTCGTAAATCTTCGGATCATCGAAATCGATCTCGTTGAAGTTGATATCGACGCCATGCTTTCGCTTGACAAGTTTCAGCGCATCGTCGATGACCGTTAAAGTTTTGAGTCCCAGGAAGTCGAATTTGATCAGGTCGACATCTTCAAGATACTTGAGCGAATACTGCGTCACCAGATGCTCTTCGCCGGAAGGGCGGTAGAGCGGCGCCTTGTGCCAGAGCTCTTCGTTGCTCATGACCACACCCGCAGCATGCATGCCGGAGTTTCGGTTGAGCCCCTCGAGCGCCAGGGCGAAGTCCCAGACACGTTTCGCCCTGGCGTCGGAGTTGATCAACTCCTTGATCTTGGGCTCCTTTTTGTAGGCTTCCTCCAGCGTGATGCCCAGCTCGTCGGGGATCAGTTTGGCCATCTTGTCCGCATCGGCGTAGGGCATCGACATGACACGCGCGACATCGCGGATGACCCCCTTGGCGAGCAGTTTACCGAACGTGATGACCTGCGCGACGTTGTAACGGCCATACTTCTCCACCACATAGTCGATCGACTCACCGCGCCGTTTCTGGCAGAAGTCGACATCGATATCGGGCATACTCACACGCTCCGGATTGAGAAAACGCTCAAAGAGCAGGTTGTACTTCATCGGGTCGATATCGGTGATCTCCAGACAGTAGGCGACCAGACTCCCCGCTGCGGATCCCCTGCCCGGTCCTACCGGGATCCCCTTCTCTTTCGCGTCACGGATGAAGTCCCAGACGATCAGCATGTAACCGGGGAACTTCATGGAGTTGATGATATCCATCTCATACTCCAGACGCTCGCGATACTCCTGATGGCGCTCGGATGGCACGAGCTGCAGACGCTTCTGAAGACCCTCGCGGCACTTGTGGACGAAGTAGTCGGCGTCGTTGTCGTAGTCCAGCCCCTCGGCCTGCGCATACTCTTTGACAAACTTGAAGTTCGGGGGTGTCGGGTTTCCCAGATGGAGCTCGAGGTTGCACTTGTCGACGATCTCCTGTGTGTGTTCGAGCGCTTCGGGGATATCGGCGAAAAGTTCCGCCATCTGTTCGGGGGACTTGACATAGAACTCATGGACACTGTGTCTGAGGCGGTTGGGGTCGTCGAACTCTTTGTTCATCGCGATACACATGAAAGCCTCGTGCGCGTCGGCATACCCCTGCTCGAGGTAGTGGGTGTCGTTGGTGGCGACCAGCTTGATCCCCGTCTCCATCGAGAGCTGAATCAGCTGCTCGTCGATGAAACGCTGATCCTCGATACCGTGGCGCATAATCTCCAGATAGAAATCTTCCCCGAAGATCTCTTTGTACTCCAGTGCCACCTCTTTGGCCCGCTCGTACCCCTTGGCACCGTTTTTGACGTTGCGTTCGCTGTTGGTGTTGAGATGCCAGTTGACCTCTCCCTGCAGGCATGCCGCGGAGCAGATGAGCCCTTCGGAGTGCTCCCGCAGCAACTTTTTGTTGATACGCGGATAGTAGTAGAAACCGTGGATATAACTCATGGAGCTGAGATACATCAGGTTTTGGTATCCGGTCTCGTTTTTTGCGTAGAGACAGAGGTGAAAACGCTGTCGGGTGGTACGATCGCCCAGCTCCTCCTGATTGTGGATATACGCCTCCATGCCTATGATGGGTTTGATCCCCTCCTTGCGCATGGTCTGGTAAAAGTCAATCGCACCGAACATATTGCCGTGGTCGGTGATGGCGACAGAGTCCATCCCCAGTTCTTTGACCTTTTTGGCCAGTTGCTTGATCTTGTTGGCACCGTCGAGCAGTGAATACTCGGTGTGCAGATGCAGATGTGTAAATTTGATGTCGCTCATGTTGTTAAAACGCTCCCCCGCTGATCAATCTCATACTCTCCCAAAAAGTTTGTTCAGGGCCTGTTTTTGAGGCTCAGACCGAAGGGAGGATTTGTCCTCATAAACAGGCCCTGAACAAACTGATCGGCAAAGCGAAATCTGTATCAAAAAATCATACAAAATTCTCTCTTGATATTACATTTTTTTTCAAATTAGTCGATTATATGCATTATGCTTTAATATACCCGCCAATACCAGGAGCCGATAGCATGTTCAGCCGATTGATCAACAGCCACACCAACAAAGAAGAGGTCATTCACGACATCTTCGAAAACTTTCCGCTACCCGTATTTTACAAAAACGAAGAGAACAAGATCCTCACCAACAGAGCTTTCGACGAGTTTACCGGCGCCAACCGACAGAAAGTGCTCAAACGACTCCTGGGCACCAACCGCATGCATAAAAGATCTTTCGAAACCAAAATCGAAAACGACATCGGCAAAACGATCGACGCGATCGTCTATATCTCCGATATCGGCGACAGGGAAGAGAATACGGAGCTGGGCATCATCGTCGACATCAGTGAAAAGAACCGCGCCAAAGAGACGATGCAACTGCTCAAAGAGCGTTACGAACTGGCGACCAACGGCTCCAACGAAGGGCTCTGGGACTGGGATATCAAAACAGATACCGTCTTTTTCTCCAACCGCTTCAAAGAGATTCTCGGTATTTTGGGCAAACCGGTACAAAACAGCATCAAAATCTGGCTTGACCGCATCCATCCCGAAGACAAAATCAAAGTGGTACACAAACTCGAAGACCATGTCAATGCCAAAAGCGATACCTTCTACTGTGAACACCGCGTCCTCATCGACGGCGTCACAAAATGGGTAGAGATCAAGGGAAAAGTGAGCAGAGACCGCGAAGGACATCCGCAGCGTATCGTCGGCTTCCTGACTGATATCTCGGAGATCAAGCATGCGCAGATCGCACTCAAAAACTCCGAAGAGCAGTTCAAACTCTTCATGAAAAACCTGCCGGCGGGCGCTTTCATCAAAGATCAGGATCACAACATCATCTTTTCCAACCGCTATCTCAACGACTTTTTCGGTGTCGATACACTTGTAGGCAGAAATGTCAAAGAGTTGCTGCCGCCCGAAGACTACGCCAGCCTTGTCGATAAATCGGAGCTGATCATGCAGCATGGCATGTACACATGTGAAGAGAAGCTGATCGACAAAGAGGGTCACGAAAAGTACTTCCAGACCCACCGCTTTCTGATCCGCAAAGACGGTAAAAGCCTGATCGCGGGTATTTTCGCCGATATCACCGATCAGAAACTGACGCAGAACAAGCTCAACATCCTCGCCCACTACGACCTGCTCACCAATCTACCCAACCGCGCCCTTTTTCAGGATACCCTGATGCGCAAAATCTCCAAAGCCAAGAGGAACAAGACACGTTTTGCGCTCATGTTCATCGATCTGGACAACTTCAAGATGATCAACGACACACTCGGACACGACTACGGCGATCTGCTGCTGCAGGAGGTGGCCAAACGCCTGACAAGCATCCTGCGCGAAGAGGATCTCGTCGCACGTCTGGGCGGTGACGAGTTCACCGTCATTCTGGACGATATCAAAGATACCGCCTACCCTTCCATCGTCGCACAGAAGCTCATCGACACCCTCTCCCAGCCTGTCAAACTCAGAGACGAGATGGGATACATCGGCGCGAGTGTCGGTATCGCCGTCTTCCCGGACGATGCCGACAACAGAGAGGATCTGATCAAAAACGCGGACATGGCGATGTACTCCGCCAAAACCGGCGGCAAAAACATCTACCGCTACTTCACCGAAGATATGAACGCAGACGCCAAAGAGCGGCTGGAACTCTCCAACGACCTGCGCAGCGCGATCAACAACAACCAGCTCCGGCTCTACTACCAGCCGATCATCGACACCCGTACAAACACCCTCTACGGATGCGAAGCGCTGGTGCGCTGGGAACATCCAAAATACGGCATCGTCACACCGGATAACTTCATCAAACTCGCCGAAGAGGGGGGCTTCATGGCCAAGATCGGCAAGTGGATCATCCAGCAGGCATGTGCCCAGCTGCGTATCATGGAGAGCCTGGGACTTTCGGTCAGGATCGCGATCAACATCTCTTCCAAGCAGCTGACGCAGAACCATCTCGAGCACACTCTCAAGACGATCATCAATGAGACAGCGGTCAATCCCAGACTGCTCGAGCTGGAGGTGACAGAGAGTTTTCTGATGGAAAATGTCAAACAGGTGGAGATCGCGCTGAGCAATCTGCAAAAGATCGGCATCACTACCGCGATCGACGATTTCGGTACCGGCTACTCTTCACTCGCGAGACTCAAAAAGCTGCCGATCTCAAAGCTGAAGATAGACAAATCCTTCATCGACGACATCCCCGACGATACGGACGACATGCAGATCGCATCGACGATCATCGCACTGGCCAAACAGCTGGGACTCTCCGTCGTGGCGGAGGGTGTCGAGACCAAAGAGCAGGTCGACTTTCTCAAAGAGCAAGGGTGCCATCTGATGCAGGGCTACTACTTCAGCGAAGCGATCGCACAGGAGGAGTTCAACACTTACCTCAAAAACAGAGCGTAGGGGCATCGCTTTTAAGTTTACGCCAAGTTCTCTTCAGCAGAGAGTTCAATGGGCGGGAGCTCCCCATTATAGAATTTTGTGGAGTTCATTGGCGCTCCGCATCCACTCCTGCAGCGCCGCTTCATCTCTATCTTGCACCAACTCTTTCGCCTTTTGCAACTCTTTTTGAAACGACTCGATCGCTTCGATGACATTGTCGGCGTTCTGCAGAAAGATATCGCTCCACATCAGCGGCGAACTCTTGGCGATACGACTCATGTCCCGGAAACCGCCGGCAGCGAGTGCGAGGATGCTTTTGGGATCTTCCTGCTGCATCACACTGTTTGCCAGTGCGAAACTGACGGCATGCGGCATGTGGGAGATGTAGGCGGCATGCCTATCATGTTCGGTCGCTTTCATGTAGACGATATACATCCCGAGCGCTTCGAAGATCTCGATCGCACGGTCCGAGTGCAGCAGGGCATTCTCTTCGAGGTCGCAGAGTACGACGATCTGCCCGCGGTAGAGATCGGGAACAGCCGCGGAGGGTCCGAACTTTTCGCGCCCCGCCATCGGATGGGCGGCGACGAAGTTCTGGCGGATGGCGGGCGGACACTCTCTCACGATCTTGGCTTTGGTACTTCCCAGATCGATGATCGTCGTTTCGGGGCCCACATCTTCCAGCGATTTGAGGGCCGATATGACCCCTTCCACCGGAATCGCCAGGATGATCACATCACACTTTTTGATCGCTTCGAAATCGACGATTTCATCGACCAATCCTCCTGCGAGCGCCTCTTTACAATGCTCCGGATTGTTGTCGAAACCGACAATCCTGATATCCTGCATACTCTCTTTCAGCGCCAGCCCCAGCGATCCGCCCATCAAACCCAACCCCACTATCCCTATGGTCATGCTACAAGGCTCCTTTATCTCCATTGATGGCGCAGATTTTATCGAAGTACGGGTTAGAGGGAGTTATAGGCCCTGAGAGGATCTATTAATAAAATATCAGTATAATCATCGGATGTTTAGAACAGACTACACAGCAAGGTACCGCATACTATGAAAAAAACAACCTTTTTGCGAAGCAGCCGCAACCTTCTTCTGACCTCTTTTCTGCTGGGCGTCAACAGCTGGGCCTTTCAGGTCAAGTCGATCGAATTTGACGGACTGATGCATATCTCTCCCGAAATCGCCAAAGAGATCATCGGCATCCAAAGCGGCCAGAATGTCGACGAAGCGACGATCGACGAGAGTATCAAAAAGCTCTATCGCCAGCACTACTTCGAAGATATATGGGTCGAAGAGAAGAACGGCAGACTGATCTACCACCTCAAAGAGAAACCGGTCATCGCCAAAGTCGACCTCAAGGGGTACGGCAACGATGAAAAGAACGAAGAGCTACTCAAATCTGCAGGTCTGAACAAAGGGGATATGTACGATGAGACGAAGATCAGAAAGATCCAGAACAACCTGACACAGAAACTGGAATCCGAAGGGTACTACGACTCGACTGTAGAGGTCAAAAAAGAGCCGATCAACAAAGGGGCACTCAAGACCGACATCGTCGTCAAGAAGGGTGAACCGGTCCACATCAGGGAGATTCGCTTCATCGGTGCGAAAAAGTATGGCTACAGTGACTTCAAACCCTACATCGCCAACAAAAAAGAGCAAGTGCTCGGCTGGTTCTTCGGACGCGACGACGGCAAACTCAAAGCCGACCAGCTCAAATATGACCAGATGCGCATACGTGAGTTCTACCTGAAACATGGCTACCTGGATGCCAAAGTCTCCAAACCCTTTCTCAAAACCAACTTTGAAGACTACACCGCCACACTGACCTACCATATCCACGAGGGTCCGCAGTACCGCGTCGGCGATATCGGCATCGATGTCGACCCCTCCATCGCCAACCCCGACAAGCTCCGGGAGAAGCTCAAACTCAAAAAGGGCAAAGTCTTCAATGTCGAAAAGTTGCGTAAAGATATCGCCATGATCCAAAAAGAGCTCTCCAAAAAAGGGTACGCTTTCGCCAAAGTCTATCCCGATGTCAAACAGGATCCCTCCCGCAAAACCGCCGATGTGACCTATGTCATCAAACCGGGGAAGAAGGTCTACGTCTCCAACATCGTCATCTCCGGCAACTCCCGTACGCTCGACCGCGTTGTACGCCGGGAACTCTACCTCAGCGAAGGGGAACCCTACTCGCAGACCGATCTGCAGGATTCGCTGAGCGCACTCAAACGTACCGGATACTTCAATGACGTCAAGATCATACCCACACCCGTCGACCGTGACCATGTGGATCTCCTCGTCAAAGTAGACGAAGCGAGTACGGGAAGTATCATGGGCGGTATCTCCTACGGCAGTTACGACGGTTTCGGTATCAACCTCGGTCTCTCCGACAGAAACTTTCTGGGAACCGGCATAGAGACGGGGATCAACCTCGACACGTCTGAGAAGACCGTACGCGGCAGCCTCAACTTCTTCAACCCCAGACTCTTCGACTCCGAGTACAGTCTGGGCGGAAATGTCTACCGTAGAAAGTTCGACTACTACGACTACAACGAAGACTCCTACGGCGGCAGCCTGAAGGTCGGAAAGAAGATAGGGCGCCACTACCATGCCTCCCTGACCTATCTCTACGAAAACACCGAACTTTCGAATGTCAGCGACTCCCTCAAAGATACGATCTACTACCAGGCGGGGAAAATCGTCAAAAGTTCGCTGATCCCCTCCCTCACTTTCGATAACACAGACGACTACTATCTGCCCAGATCGGGTATCAATATTACGGGTAGTGTGGAGTACGCGGGTGTCGGCGGTGACGCGAAGTTTCTCAGAAGCTCTCTGAGTGCCAAATACTACTACGGCTTCGAAGATCTGATCGATTACGACCTGATCGTCCGCCTGAAGGGTAAAATCAGCACTATCGACGACAGAGGCAATCTACCGCTCAATGAAAAGCTCTATCTGGGCGGTATGGGTACGGTCAGGGGATTTAAGTTCGGTACGCTCTCGCCCCGTAACGAGACAGGCGCACTTGTGGGTGCCAAAAAACTGGCGGCGGGTTCGCTCGAACTGAGCCTGCCGCTGATCGAATCGGTGCAGATGCGTCTGCTGACATTTCTCGATTACGGTACCACCGGCGACGCCACGTTCAACGAGATCCACCGCTACTCCACCGGCGTCGGTATAGAGTGGGCCAAGTCACCGCTGGGTGTACCGCTGCAAATCTTCTATGCAAAAGCGCTCGATGCCAAAGATACCGACCGTACTTCTACGATCGAGTTCAACTTGGGAAGAAGGTTCTGATCTTCTTCCCCAGTGCAGGTATAAATCCGACAGACTCCTAAGGCAACCCGGCCGGTCTGAAACTCCCTTCCGTAGCACGTACGATCTGCGTGTTATAGTAGAGTTGCCCGTCGATCATCTCTTCACTGAAAACCCTCTCCGCTCCTTCCGAGATATAGTTGGCGTAGAGGTAGTCCATCCCGCTGCCGGCGGCATAGTCGATCCAGTTGAAACGGATATCGCTGCCGATGAGTGTGTTGATATCCTGCAGGGCGAAAGGCACGTCGGAGATGGCGTTGGCGATGTAGAGTTTCTGCCTGTCGGGGTACTGCGTCAGTGTAAAGAGCAGCGGCGAATAGTTGACCTGTGTCGAGAGGAGATTGTAGTAGGGAACCTTGTAGCGGGTCAGCTGCGCCGCCAGAAGCGACGACGTCACGACAGGCATGTTGAGAAAGATCGAAGCGTTTTTGAGCCTGCTGTTCTCTTTGAGCAGATACTCCAGGCTCGCTTTGGGATTTTTGATCTCTTTGGCGTAGACGATCTGCTCCAAACGCCTCTGACGGATCGCATCCGCCAGTTTTTTAGCAAGACGGCTGCGATCCCCGAAAATGACGATTTTGTCATTGGCATACTGCAAAAGTGCCTCGATCTGCTGCTCGTAGTCGATCCCGCCGAAGAGAAAGTTGTCCGCAGGCGTCTGGATATCGGAGATGTTGACTGTCGGAACATAGACCAGCAGATCGTGTTCGAGTGCGGCAAGCCGGTTGGCCCCCTCCGGTGTCAGCGGCGCGATGATCAGTCGGAAGCCCTTTTGCCGGATCTTGCCGAGTGCCAGTTTCAGATCGTCCGGGTTCTGTGTACCCGAGTCGAAAACTTCTATCAGAAAGTTCCCTCTCCTGTAGAGCAGTGAAGAGAGGATGGTATTGGCCACCGAGTCGGCATAGCCTCCGATCACCTTACGGGGTACCAGCAGCGCGATGCGCGGTTTATCCGACTGCATGCCGGAGAGTTGCGTCACAGCATGTTGTGTTTCAGCACCGTTGTCACTGAGGTATTCGTCGGCAGTGATCACCTCCTCATCTACCTCCGCGGAACGGTTGCGATCATGCACGACCAGACCCGCAGTCTCCTCATCGTCGAGCGTATCCATCAGCACCATCTGTGAGGGCGTCACCTTATAGAGCTGGGCCGCCTGCAAAAGCGCCACAGCCGCGAGCGTCAGTATCATCCATCTTTTCATAACATCGCCTTTACTTTCAACATATCCTGCCAGACCGCCTTTTTGGCAGAGGGGTTTCTGAGCAGATAGCTGGGGTGATAGGTCGGGATCAGCTTGCGACCCCCGAAGTCGACCAGCTCTCCCCGCACCCGTGAGATAGGTGTCTGCATGTCACCCGTGAGGTACTTGTAACTGGTGCTGCCCAGCGCCACCAGTATGCGCGGATCGACCAGCTCTATCTGCCTGAGCAGATAGGGTTTGCAGAGGTTCGCCTCTTCGGGCGTAGGGACACGGTTCGCCGGGGGGCGGCATTTGACGACATTGGCTATGTAGACCGCTTCACGGGGCATTTCGAGGACATTTTCGATGATCTTCGTCAGCAACTGCCCCGCGCGCCCTACAAAGGGACGTCCCGTGTTGTCCTCCATCTCGCCCGGCCCCTCACCGATGAACATGATATCTGCATCTTCGGCCCCCTCTCCGAAAACGACATGCGTGCGCGTCTTGCTGAGCGCACAGAGATGGCATGCGTTGACATACTCTCTCAGTGCGGAGAGCGTAGAGGGCAGATCGCTCTTTTGCATGGGGTTCCCCCTTTCGACCGATCTCGGTTCGTCGACATACTCCACCCCGAAAGCCCGGAGTGCATAAAGCTGTTTGAGTAGCTGTAACTGTTGCATACTCAATGATAACCAACTCTGCGTTAGAAAGGGATAAAGTGAAAGCGACCACCGGCTAACAGCCGGTCATTCAGACTTAAGGCACTTGTACGTTCAAACTAGTTTGAAATCATCATCCGGTTTTTCTACTTCCTGATTTTTAATATATTCCATCCAGACTTCATCCGTGACATTCCCGCTTGTTGCCACCCA
>JANTHT010000041.1 GCA_024762235.1 Sulfurospirillum sp. | reverse complement strand
GGGGTCTTGGGATTTGTGCCTCAATAAATTATAAATTTAAAAAGATAATAAAATGAAAAATAGTTCTCATTTGTTTACTTCATGGGGATAATGATGGTAAAACGGGCACAGCGGTATGTATGGTCCGTTCCCATTTTGGAGGTGATGTTTTTGACGGTGATGAACCCATGCATCTGTTTTTCGATGATCTGACTTGACATATAGAGTCCGATACCGGTACCCGTGGATTTATGTTTGGTGGTGAAATAGGGTTCGAAGATGCGGTCGATGATCTCTTCGTCCACCCCTCCGCCATTGTCGATAAAAGAGATCATGGCAACCGGTTCCGGCTTGATTTTTCGCTCGACTTTGATGATGATTCTGCGATCGTTTTCAATCTTCTTTTGTCGGAAATTGTCCCTGGCGTTGTTGATGAGGTTCAGGATCACCTGTGAAAATTCGTTGACATAGCCATAGACACGGATCTCATCTCTGGCAATCAGTGCGATATCGATATGTTCATCTTTGAGAAAGAGATCGACCAGTTCGAGTGTATCCCGGATCACCTCCACGACTCCGAAATACTCCCGCTCCTTGTGCGGACTGAAAAAGTTTTTGAAATCCTCTATCGTGTTGGACATCTGGTTTGCGAGCCTGAGTCCCTCTTTGACCTGTTTCTGGATGAACTCCTCCGTCAGTGCGCCATGCATGCTTTTGACTTCGAAACTCTGGATCAGTACAGTCAGGGCGTTGAGGGGCTGGCGCCACTGGTGTGCGATGTTGCCAATCATCTCACCCATCGCCGCCAGGCGTGCATGCTGGTACATAATCTGATCTTTTTCACGGCTTTTGACCACCTCTTTGTTGACTTTGTACTCCATGTGCAGCGCCAGCTCCTGGTACTCTCTGGTCTTTTTGGAGACGATGTCGGAGAGTCCGAAGATCAATCTTCTTACACTGGTATATATGGAGAAAGCGAGGAGCGATGAGAGGAGCAGAATCGTGACAATCATGAGGATGGTCGCGATCAACGTACCATAGTAGTGCTCATCGATGACTCTCTCTTTTTCATGGATAGTATCGATATCGTGATCGATCAGTTCGTTGCACGTTCGGTTGCACTGCGTGATGAGGTCTTCGAGGCGTGGATAGAGTCTCTCCCTGAACTGTTTCTGATCGTTTTTTTCCAGCAATACATAGGCATCTGCAAATGTTTTGTTGAAAGCATCCATGTTTTTGTTCAGCTTTTGTGCCGCGACAGGTGCTTTATGCTGCAGTTGTCCGAAAGTACGGTTGAGCGCATGCAGGCTCTTCTGTAGATCCAGTATCGTGTGGCTGGCATCTGTTGTGCCTGACAGATAGCGGTGCAGCCGGTTTTGGAGATCGATGTTGCACGCTACCTGCAAGTGATGCAGCGCCGCAATCTTGTCGACCTTTTCACTGTAGATACGCTTGGTTTCACTGTTGATACTATACAATCCCAGATGTACGACACCGCCAAGAAAGAGCAGTCCCAGTGTGGTAATCATTAACAATAAAAAAGATTTTTTGGCGATCGAAAGGCGATCCAAAAAGTTTTTATCGAGCAGCTTCATGCGGGTACTATTCCTTTGGGTATTGTGGCTTGCGGGGCCGGTGTTAAATCATATATCGGATAATTGTTTTTTTGATTTACCTGCCGACAATCGATTAATTGTGAAGAAATTGTGATATTTTTGCGATGACTCAAATATAGATGTTTTAAAGACAATAGGTGCAAATAATCAATTTTTTTTGTTACAATCCTGTTTATGAAAATTTTACAAAAAACGTTTCGATTACCCCCGTTTTCAAGAGGTTTCCACCTGATCCACGATATCGTGGAGAGAGAGTTCGCGGCACTGAACCGAATGCACACGGCAACGCTGCATCTCTTTTTGAAGCATACCAGTGCTTCCCTCGCACTTGGTGAAAATGCCGACCCCTCCGTTCGGGTTGACCTGGAAAACTACTTCAGCGACATCGTCGACGACAAACCCTATTTTACCCATACCCTCGAAGGGCGCGACGACATGCCTGCACACATCAAATCGACGATCATCGGCGTGAGTCTTACACTGCCCGTGACAGACGGCAGGCTCAATCTGGGTATCTGGCAGGGCGTCTATCTCTGTGAACACAGAGAACATGCCGGTAGTCGGGAGATCGTCATGACAATCATGGGAGAGTAAATCCTATTTCTTGTGCAGCAGGATGACGCCGCTTTGGGGGATCTCGAGTTGCGCACCCAGCTTTTTTGCAATCCATTCAAATGTTTTCGGTGTGAAGAAACGGATATGGGTCAGGTCTCTTTTGTAGTACCAGTCGGCAAAATCCTCGACACGAAATGCGGTCATGATACCAAGCACGCCGTCAGATTTGAGCAATGTCCAGAGCCGCGTTAGCTCACCCATCGGATCATGCAGATGTTCAATCACTTCGGTTGAGGTGATGAAATCGTACCTTTTCTTAAAAACCGTCTCATCCGGTGCATAGAAGCAGTCGTAGATATCCATAGAAAACCCGCGTTTCTCCATCAATATATTGAGTGTGGGGCCCGGACCGGAACCGAAATCAAGCCCTTCGGCACCTGCAGGCAGATGGTGTTGCAAGGGTATGAGCATGCGGTCGAGAAATGCGACATAACCGCTGTTTTCAGGGGTATTGCGGTGGTTGTCATATTTTGCTTTCTCCTCGTCCGCTGAGATGAAGTAGGGTGACGGGACAAAAACGAGATCACAGTGGTTACAGTGGTAGTAGGGTCTCTTTTCACTGAAGTGAAAAAATGCGGTATTTTCGTCTCTGCACAGAGGACAGGGGTGGTATGCTTTTTCCATATCTTATGATAATGGAAAAAGTTTAAAGAGAGTGCAGAAGCCCGGTATCCAAACCGAACTTCTTATCCTTCGCTATTTTGCGCAGGGATCTACAGGGCATGGCGGCTCTACAACGACGCATGGCCCACATACATAAGAACATGGATCAGTCGTGTAGGTTTTAGTGGTTGTAACAGTGGTATACGCCGCGGCGGAAGGGCATGAGGAAGTATGGTGTACCTTACCGACGGTGAGACCAGCATTGAATCCGGCTCTTACATTGAGGACTGTGATACCTCCGTCAATACCGATGAGTGTAGTTTCCGCCTGCAGCATACCTGCCAGTGCGATAGAAGCGATTGCGATTTTTGTGAAAAGTTTCATGGTTTTCTCCTTTTGTCAGAAAATAGTTGGCAGAGCCATTTGCCCCGGAGACGATGGCTCTGCGTAGCCGGCCTGCGGTTTGTATACGCTACAAACCCGCTCCATTTCATATACAAGACAAGTTTAGGTAAATTTATCTTAATTAGTAAATAAATAATTAAGTTTTATCTCAAAAGAGGTTAATTTGGGTTAACTGTGTAGCAAAAGGAAACATAAAGATCCCTTTTAGCTTTGTCAGTCAATAAAATATGACTATATGTAGATTTTTTGCAGGTCTGAAAGTTTGCGTCCCATCCCCAGCAGTAGCATATCCGCAACGACGAGTGCCGCCATGGCTTCTGCGACGATGGAGCCCCGGATCGCGACGCAGGGATCATGTCTGCCCTTCAGTTCGCATGTCACTTCGTTGCCATGTATGTCGACTGTGCGTTGCGGCTGGAAGATGGAGGGAGTCGGTTTGAAATGGACTTTGATATCGATCTCGTCTCCGTTGGTGATACCGCCGAGGATACCGCCGCTCTGGTTACTCAGAAATCCTTCTGCTGAGATCTGATCGTTGTTCTGCGATCCTCTGAGCGATGCCGCATGCATCCCCTCTCCGATCTCTACCCCCTTCACGGCATTGATGCTCATCATCGCATCGGCGAGTACGGCATCCATCTTGTAGTAGATCGGTTCTCCGAGGCCGACGGGGGCGTTGGTGATCTTCACCAGTGCGACACCCCCGACGGAATCATGGGCATTTTTGGCGCTGAGAACCGCCTCTTTCTGTGCCGGCTCGACAGCGGGGTCCAGCGCGTAGATCTCACTCTCCCGTGCTTTGTCGAAGTCGATGTTTTCCCCTTCGATGCCGTCGATGGCCAGTACGCCGCTCTGCACTTCGATACCGAGCTCCCTGAGCATCAGTTTGGCGATGGCACCCGCCGCGACACGTGCCGCGGTCTCTCTGGCACTGCTGCGTCCGCCGCCGCGGTAGTCGCGTATGCCGTACTTGTGGTAGTAGGTGAAGTCGGCGTGTCCGGGACGAAAGAGATCTTTGACATTGGTGTAGTCTTTGCTCTTCTGGTTGGTGTTGAAGATCACCATCGCGATGGGGGTTCCGGTGCTCACCCCCTCGAAGGTTCCGCTCAGAATCTCAACGACGTCTCCCTCTTTTCGGGAAGTGGCGTAGGCGTTTTGTCCCGGTTTGCGCCGGTCCAGTTCACTCTGGATGAATGCTTCGTCTATCTTCAGCCCCGCCGGTACACCGTCTACGACACAGCCTAATGCTTTACCATGTGACTCTCCAAATGTCGTAAACTGAAATCTCTTTCCGAAACTGTTCATGACTCCAACTCCTTCTTCAAGACTCCGATCGCCTTTTTTGCCGCTTCCTGTTGCGCCTCTTTTTTGCTTTTGCCTTTTGCCTGCGCGAGCTCTCTCTCCTGAATCTTCACCATGATGACGAACTCTTTTTTGTGATCAGGACCGCTGGAACCGGTAACGATATACTGTGGTGTGACACCCATGTGGGCCTGGGTGATCTCCTGAAGGGTGGTTTTATAATCTTTGAAAACGGTGGCCAGGTCGATCTTCGGATAGGCGCTCTCCAGGAGCTTCAGTGTGATTTCAGTCGCTTTTTTCAGGCCGCTCTCCAGATAGACGGCACCGATGAGCGCTTCGAAAGCGTTGGAGAGGATAGAGGGTTTCTGCCTGCCGTTGTTATTCTCTTCGGCGACGGAGAGGTAGATATATTGACCCAGATTGAGCAGGCGCGCGAGCTGTTCGAAGCCCTTTTCGTTGACGAGTGACGCACGCAGTTTGGAGAGGTCGCCTTCACTGACATGGGGAAATTTATGGTAGAGATACTCCCCGACGATCAGATCGAGTACTGCATCGCCGAGAAACTCGAGCCGTTCATTGTTGTAGGGCTGTTTGCTGCTTTTATGTGTCAGCGCAGTTTTGAGAAGGGTTCTGTCCTGAAAACGGTAGTCGAGTCTCTTCTCAAGTTCGTTTAAATCACCCATCATCGCTCCTTCTGTTTTTGTTGCAGCTTTTCGGCTTCGCCTCTGGCTATTTTGTCACATTTTTCATTCTCAGCATGGCCGTTGTGTCCGCGTACCCAGACAGCATGGATACGATGCGGAGCGGCCGCTTCGAGATAGGCTTTCCAGAGATCGGGATTTTTGACATTCTTGAAGTCCTTTTTCACCCAGTTGGGGAGCCACTCATTGATCGCTTTGACGACATAGGAAGAGTCGCTCGTGATCGTCACATCGCAGGGCTCTTTGAGCGTTTTCAGCCCCTCTATGACCGCCAGCAGCTCCATCTGGTTGTTGGTGACGTCCGGCTGTGCGCCGCAGACCACCTTTTCATGGTCCCTGTAGCGGAGTATCGCACAGTAGCCGCCAAATCCGGGGTTCCCCAGCGATGAACCGTCGCTATACAAGTGAATCTTTTTCATACGCTCTCTTTGTCAGTTTGGTTCCGATCAGCGCACTTCCTATATGCTGGCACTGCGGGCAGCGGTAGAAGTAGAGCGGAAAGGTGTTTTTACAGTTTTTGCATGTATAGTCGAAACTGATATCGGCACTTTCGTCGTTGGCTTCCGCCAGCTTGATCAGGATATTGAGGATAAAGTGGTCGCTTTGCTCTGCCAGTTTGACTTCGCCTTTGGCGGTATAAATCTCTGCAAGCAGGGGATTCTCTTCGACCAGTTTTCTGTCGAGTCTGTCATGCGGGGTCTCCCAGAGCAGGTCGATGATATTGTCAAAATCGAAATTTCTGAGTTGCTCGTAGGTAAGGGGGAGATTGTGCATCTTCGCAAACTCGAAGAGTTTACGCTGTACGATTCTGTTGTCCAGTCCTATGGCATGCAGTTTTTTAAGCTTCTTCGCTTCGCTGAAGTTCTTGTCGTTGAGAACGGCCAGTGTTTTGAAATAGAGCTTCTTCTCTTTTACGTCGACACCGAACGCCTCCAGTGTCTCGAGCACTTCCAGCGCTTTGTCATACTCCCTGAGGTTGTCGTAGATGACGATCAGATACGTCAGTGCATCTTCGTTTCGCGGGAAGATCTTCAGCGCAGTCAGCAAAATCTCGCGGCTGCGTTCGAGAAACCCCGCTTTGTAGTAGGTCTTCCCCAAAAGTGTGAGGATATCCTTGCGAATGATCTTGTCTTTGGCTCCCTGAAGGATCGCCTGGTAGATCTCTATCGCTTTCTGATATTCGCCACCCTTTTCAAAAGTGAGTGCCATCAGTACGGAAGATTCGATCGGAAGCTCTTTTTTCCGGATGATCTCTTTATATTCGGTAAACCCGGCATACTGATGGAACTTTGTCAGAAATTTATTGACGCTGGACTCCTCCTCCCTGGTTTTGAAAAATCCCCACGAGTAACTGAAAAAAGAGACGATGACGACGATTGCGACAAGAAGGATCACACCGAAGATAGGATCGCGGTAGTTGAAAGAGAAGATATCCAATAGATCATCCAAAAGAGTGATTTAGGATAGAGGTAAAAGCTTGCACCAAACCTTTACATCTATACTAACGATGATTATAACACAGCCTGCATGAGAGTTCACTCCCATGCAGCCATGCCATCCGGCTAGAGGGCTTCTTCGTCCTCTTCGCCGGTTCTGATACGGATCGTCTTCTCTACAGAAGAGATGAAGATTTTACCGTCACCGATTTTACCGGTTTTTGCCGCTGTCGTGATCGCGTTGACCGCAGCATCGACGAAACCTTCGGAAACGACGACTTCGATCTTGACTTTCGGGAGAAAGTCGATCACATACTCCGCACCTCTGTAGAGCTCAGAGTGTCCCTGTTGTCTACCGTACCCCTTGACTTCAGATACGGTCATACCTTCGATTTCAGCTGCTACGAGCGCCTCTTTGACATCATCCAGTTTGAATGGTTTGATGATCGCTTCGATTTTTTTCATTATGTTCTTCCTTTATTTATTTGCTACGTTATCAGACGTTGATTGCTTTTTCACCGTGTACAGATTCGTCGAGACCCATCTCTTCTGCGTCGGCATCCACTCTGCTACCACCGGTCAGCAGTGTCGCGATATAGTAAACAATAACTGTTCCAATCAGTGTCCAGAGACCGACAACCAGTACAGATTCGAGCTGTACCATGATTTGTCCCATTCTGTCACCGCTCTCTTTCATCGGTCCGTCCCAGAGAAGCTCTTTGTCGTTGACTGCAAGGATACCGGTAGCGATTGCGCCCCAGAGACCGGCAAGGAAGTGGATACCGAATGCATCGAGACTGTCATCGTATCCGAGTTTTTTCTTGAGCCATACAACACCCCAGAAACCGATGATGGAACCGACGATACCGACGATAAATGCACCACCTACACTGACAAATCCTGCAGCCGGTGTAATGGCGACAAGACCGGCAACGATACCGGAAGCGATACCAAGCAGTGTCGGCTTTTTAAATACCATCCACTCAAGCAGCATCCAGGTGACACCGGCAGCGGCAGTTGCGACAGTTGTAGTAAGTACCGCAAGACCGGCGATAGCGTTTGCACCGAAAGCGGAACCACCGTTGAATCCGTACCATCCGAACCAGAGGAGTGCCGCACCGGCAGCTGTCAGTACGATGCTGAAAGGTTGCATCTTTGTTTTTGGGTAACCGGCACGTTTTCCGACCAGAAGCGCCAGTACGAGACCAGCCATACCGCCATTCATATGTACAACGGTACCGCCGGCAAAGTCGAGTGCACCTGCATCAAAAAGCAGTGCGCCGTCTCCGCCCCATACCATATGGGTGATAGGTGCATATACGATCAGACCCCAGAAGATGACGACCAGAATCCATGTCGAAAATTTCATACGTCCAATGACCGAACCGGATGCGATCGCTACGGTGATAGCGGCAAAAGTACCCTGGAAAGCGACAAACACATAAGTAGGATATGAGCCGCTCAGATCAGACCAGCTGATTCCGCTGAGCATGACATTGCCCAATCCGCCTATGAAGTTTTGGATCGCAGCGCTCCCCGCTGTACCGAATGCGATAGAGTATCCGGCAACGATCCAGACAACCATCGCAACGACAAATGCACCTGTTACCATTGCATAGGTGTTGAGTGCGTTTTTCGATCTGGTCATACCCGAATAAAAGAGCGCAAGCCCTGCGGGTGTCATCAAAAGGACAAGTGCTGTGGATATCATCATCCACGCAGTGTCTCCTGTGTCAAGCTTAGCCTCGTCTGCGAGCAGAGCCAGAGGCAACAACGTTAAAAGCGAAAATAGCTTCTTTATCATGTTCTCTCCTTGAAAATTTTGTAGGAAAATTCTACAACAAAAAAAGCGGCGTGTGCAGATAAAATGTGATTAAATTTTAGGCAAATTTATTTTTTCTCCAAAAAATGCCGATATATTATGGTAAAATAACAAAATCATATACATATACATACACGTCAAGGAGAGAGTACGATGAAAAAGTGTGAATCACTCGAAGAGGTCAGAGAAGAGATCGACAAGGTCGACGATCAGATACTGGAACTTATCGCTAAACGTAAAGATCTGGTCAAGCAGGCGGCAAACTTCAAACACTCTGTTGAAGAGATCAAGGCCGATGACCGTCTCGATCATGTAATGGATCGTATACGACACAGGGCTCTGACGCTCGGAGTTTCACCCAACCTCGTTGCAGAATTGTACAAAAAGATGATAGACGAAATGGTCGAAACCGAAATCGCCCAGTTCAGAAATGTGACAAACTTCTAGGAGAGATCTCTTTACCTCCCTCTGCCTAAGCTTCTATTTAATAAGTATTCTTTATAATTATAAACAAATAAGCGATAAGGAATATTTATCATGATGAAACCTGGCAAAATTGTTCTCACCTTCACTGCCGTAGCATTTTTCGGCATCTCTCTTTTGGCGGCAACAGCCGAAAAAACCCCCGCACAAAAAGCGAAAATAGAAAAAACGCGCCACTTTACCAACTCCTGGCAGATCGCCTTTGGCGGCAGTGACAAAGATATCGCGTATGGTGTGGCACCGGCGGAAAAAGGCTCCGTGATCGTTGTGGGCGCATGCCGATCATACGGCAAAGGACGTGACGATGTACTGGCGATGAAAGTGGACCGCAACGGCAAAACCCTCTGGAAGAAGAGCTTCGGACGTAAACGCATGGATATCGCTTATGCCGTCACACCGACAGCCGACGGTAACTTTGTCGCGGTCGGAGAGTCCCGCTCATTCAGCGAGCTCGGCGACCCCGATGTCTATGTCATCAAGTTCGATACAAACGGCAGACTGATCTGGGAGCATCATTACGGCGGCAAGATGCGCGACTTCGCCAAAGCTGTCGTCGCGACGGGAGACGGCGGAGTGCTGATCGCAGGGGCGAGTGAATCGTTCGGAGATACCTATCTCGACGCCTATATTCTCAAAGTCGATAAAAACGGCAGAGAGGAGTGGGCGAGAGTTGTCGGCGGCGAGCGTGACGACATCGCCAACGGTGTGGCGCTGACAAGTGACGGTGGTTTTGTCATCGCCGGTGTGACGGAGAGTTACGGTTATCAGAGCAAAGATTACTATATCGTGCGTTTCGACAAACATGCCAAACAGCGCTGGACCAAAGTGATGGGTGAAGATAGCGAAGATGTGGGCAAGGCGGTCGTCGCGACGAAAGACGGGGGCTGCGTTGTCACAGGAAAAACCAGAAGTTACGGCTCCAAACGAAGCGACATCATGGTAGTGAAAGTGGCAGCCAACGGCAAACTGGTCTGGCAGAGACTCTTCGGTTACAAAGAGAAGGAGTGGATGAACGCGATTACCAAAACGGAAGATGGCGGCTTCATGATGGCGGGATTGACCGATTCGTTCGGACATGGAAAGTTTGATTTTTATGTCATGCATCTCGACAGCGAGGGGCATCAGGTCTGGGGCCCGGTCTACGGCGGTGAGTATGACGACAAGGCGTATGGCATCACCCGTACTTCCACAGGGGATTATGTGGTAGTCGGTTCGACCAAAAGTTACGGAAAGGGAAAAGAGGATTACTTCATCATCCAGCTGCGAAAGAAGTAGAAAAGATGTTATAATCCCGGCATGATAGAACAGGAATCGATAGAAGCACTCAAAGCGCGTCTGGATATCGTCGATGTGGTGGGCAGCTATATCGAACTCAAAAAAGCAGGCGCCAACTTCAAGGCCAACTGCCCGTTTCACGGGGAGAATACCCCCTCCTTTGTCGTCAGCCCCGCCAAACAGATCTACAAATGTTTCGGATGCGGTGTCGGCGGCGACAGTATCAAGTTCGTCATGGAGTATGAGAAACTCTCCTATCCCGAAGCGATCGAAAAACTCGCCTCCCAGTACAATGTAGAGCTGCGCTACAGCGAAAAGCGCAAAGAATTCTCCCGAGAGAAGAAGATACTCGAAGAGCTCAATCTCTTTTTTCGCAAAAATCTCGATAAAAATCCGACTGCAAAAGCTTACCTGCATGCGCGGGGTATCTATGAATCTTCGATCGAAAAGTTCGAGATCGGGTATGCGCCGGAGTCTTTCAGGACGCTGGAGTTCATGCGTGCACAGAAGGTCTCTTTTACCGATGCCAAAGCGTTCGGACTGGTAGGCGTGGGTGGCGATAGTGGCAGACCCTACGCTTTTTTCAGGGAGCGCATCACATTTCCCATCTTCACGCCCGCCGGCAAGATCGTCGGTTTCGGCGGACGGACCATCACCGACCACCCTGCCAAATATATCAACTCGCCCGATTCAGCGATCTTCGACAAGTCACGGCTTCTCTACGGCTACCATAAAGCCAAAACGACGATCATGCAAAAGGGTGAGATCATCGTTTCGGAGGGGTATCTGGATGTCGTCATGCTTCATCAGGCAGGCTTTACCAATACCGTTGCGACACTGGGTACGGCGTTGACGGAGCACCATATACCGATCATCAGGCGGGGCGACCCCAAAGTGATCCTCGCGTATGACGGTGACAAAGCGGGGCGTAACGCCGCCTTTAAAGCCGCTTCCATGCTCTCCGCGAAGGGCGTGGCGGGAGGTGTCGTACTCTTCGAAGAGGGGGTCGATCCTGCGGATATGGTCAAAGCCCATCAGGAGGAGGCGCTCAAGGCGCTGTTTCGCAAGCCGACACCCCTCATAGAGTTTTGCATCGAGGAGATCGTACGAAGTTACGATCTGCATGATCCGCTTCAGAAAGAGGAGGCGCTCAAGAGCGCGACGGAGTATCTCAAAACCCTGACACCCGTTTTGCAGGAGGAGTACAAAAGCTACGTCGCCGCACTTCTGGGGATAAACGAGCGGCTGGTCGGCGTGCAGCATGAACGTTTTGTCGATCAGGAAGAGCAGCAGGGCGGCAGGCGCAGGCGGGAAGATATCGCGGAGCTGAGCATGATCAAAACGATCCTCTCCAACCCCGCCATACTTGACCGCATCTTTGACATCGTCGGTGCGGAAGTGTTTCGTGTACATGCCTATGAATTTTCACTCGTGGCGCAGGAGCAGTTTGACCATCCCGATTTGCTGGGAATAGCGATTCGCGACGATATCAAGGAGCTCGATGAAGCGGCGCTTAAAAAACAGTTAAGACTCTTTTTGCTAAAACACTACAACGAATCGCTGCGTCAGGTAGGGCGCAACAGAAGCATCGATATCGAAAAGAAGAATTTTCTCTTACGCAAGATCAAAGAGAACATACAGAAACTGAAACGGGGAGAGTTGGTGGCTTATGAGAGCTTTGGCACTATTTAGCGGGGGACTGGACAGCATGATCTCGGTCAGGCTGATCACCGATCAGGGGATCGACGTGACGGCGCTGCATATCGACATGGGATTTGGCAGCAGCAGGGACAAGAGTACACTCCTCGCCAGACGCGCGGCGATGGTGGGGGCGGATTTTGAGATTGTCAATATCCGGGAGCAGTTCGTTGAAGAGATCCTCTTCGACCCCAAATATGGCTACGGCAAACACTTCAATCCCTGCATCGACTGTCATGCCAACATGTTTCGTGTCGCCGCAGGACTCATGCCAAAGTACGGCGCCGACTTCATCATCACCGGTGAAGTGATCGGACAGCGCCCCATGAGTCAGCGCGCCGAAGCGATCCGAAATGTCACGAAACTGGCCGGAGACGAGGAGGGCGGGATTATCCTGCGGCCGATGAGTGCGAAACTGATGACACCGACCATTCCCGAAAAAGAGGGTTGGGTCGATCGTGAAAAACTGCTGGGCATCGAGGGACGCAACCGGGAAGTGCAGCTGCGCCTGGCGGAAGCGTATGGCTTTGAAGATTTTGAGAGTCCCGGCGGAGGATGTCTGCTTACGGAAGGTGCTTTCGAGCAGAAGATCAGGGATATGATCGCACATGAAAAGTTCACGGCGGCTGACATCGACCTGCTCAAAGCGGGACGCCACCTGCGTCTGCCGGGAGGTGCCAAGCTGGTTATCGGCCGCAACAAAGAGGATAACGAACAACTTCAAAAGATTCAAAACGAAAAATTCCTCTTTGCCAGAGCCAACGATGTCCCCGGCCCCCTGGCTCTGATCAGTAAGAATGCGAGCGATGCAGACAAGGCACTCGCAGCGAAGTTGATCCTCACCTACACTAAAATCCCGCCTGAAGCGCAGGGAAGCGTGACGATCGGCGATGAGGTGATCGCTGCGACACCCTTTGAAAACAAAACCTATGCACAGCCCTATTTTGTGGTAAAATAACTATTTTTGGAGGAAAAGATGAGTGTATCTGCAATTGTTATCAGTAGTATTGTCGGCATGATCATCGTGCTGATAGGCACCGTCTATGCCGGACTCTACTTCGCTAAGAAATCGGCCCAGAAGAGACGCCCGCCCGAAAGCTGAAAGGAACAGACATGAAGCGCACACTGCTGGATCTCTACGGCACCTGGATACTCTTTTTCCACTATGCCAAATGGCCCATCGTCATCGGCCTGCCCATACTCTATCTCGATATGGGATACAAACACAACATCGTGATGGATATCCTGTGGGTCTACTCTCTCTATCTGGTGCTGGAAGGGCTCTACAAGCGCTACATACTCAGGCAAAAGTGTACCTCCAGAGGGTGTGACACTGACAAAAAGTGACCGGTCACAAAAAACTCTAAACTTTTTGTGCTATAATCACACCTCTTTATATCAATGTGGGCCCTTAGCTCAGCTGGGAGAGCGCCACGCTGGCAGCGTGGAGGTCACCGGTTCGATCCCGGTAGGGTCCACCAGTTTTACTTCGAACAATATCGCTATTAT
>JANTHT010000040.1 GCA_024762235.1 Sulfurospirillum sp. | reverse complement strand
TACCCGCCGTGAAGCCGTTTGAGAGAAGTGAATGATTCAGAGGGTTCTATTTAAAATAGAAGGAGCAGAACATGGCAAAGATAGTCAAAGTGATCGAAGTACTGGCACAGTCGAACAAAAGCTGGGAAGATGCGGCGCAAAAAGCGGTAACGGAAGCATCCAAATCGGTGCGTAACATCAAGTCGATCTATATCAAGGAGAAGAGTGCGAAAGTGGTCGACAACAAAATCGATAAATACCGCATCACCGCTAAAATATCGTTCGAAGTAGAGTAACCTTCTGCTCTCAGACAAACAACCCGGGAGTGCTGCATGATCATAGATACCCACTGCCATCTCAATGACAAACGCTTCGAAAAGGATCTCGAAGAGGTGATACAAAGAGCCCACCGGGCCGGCGTCACCGGTATGATCATCCCCGGGGCAGATCCCGACGAGCTGCCCCGGGCCATCGATATCGCAGAGCGTCATGAGAAGATCTATTTCGCCGTGGGTGTTCACCCTTACGACAGAGAGAAGTTCGATCCTAAGCTGCTCGAAGCGCATATCGGACATCCCAAATGCATCGCAGTGGGTGAGTGCGGGCTCGACTACTTCAGGCTCCCCGAAACCGAAGCGGAAAAAGCGGCGGAAAAAGCGGCCCAGAAAGAGATTTTCAGGGCACAGATCGCCCTGGCCAGGCGCTACAAAAAACCGATCATCGTCCATATACGTGAAGCATCACACGACAGCCTCGGGATTCTGAAGGAGGAAGGGGCCAAAGAGGTGGGCGGCATCCTCCACTGCTACAACGCAAGTCCGATCCTGCTCGAACTCGCGGAACATGGATTCTACTACGGCATCGGCGGCGTCGTGACCTTCAAAAATGCGAAAAAGCTGGTGGAGATTCTGCCGCAAATCCCGAAAGAGCGACTGCTGATCGAAACGGACGCCCCCTACCTCACACCGCACCCGCACAGAGGCGAGCGCAACGAACCATTCTATACGACACTTGTGGCACAAAAAATGGCTGAGATTCTGCAGATTCCCGAGCCGCAGCTCGAAGAGATGGTCATGCAAAACACACGCAGACTTTTTAAAGGTTATTTTTAATTTACCCTTAAGTACTCTTTAACTACAATCACATCCATAATATCCCGTAAACCGGGGCTTTCCACGGAGTTTCGTACATTTGATAAAGTTTTCGATCTATTTGCTATTTTTTGCCTGTTTTACAATCAATTTACATGCCGGCAGTGAGATACTGCATATCTCTCCGCAAAAAGAGATCGAAATATTGAAAAGTCTCGATATCGATCCCTCCTTCACGGAGGATATACACTACGTAGAGACCAAAAAGAATATCAACGCACTCAAAAAACTCTTTTTTCTCAGAACGCTCAAACGCGGCAGCCTCTTTATGCCCAACCTGCAAAATCTGATCGATGAAGCGGATATACCCGAAACTTTTCTCTATATGGCAATGGTAGAATCGAAATTTCTCGCTGACAGCAAGTCACACAAACATGCTGCCGGTCTGTGGCAATTTATGCCGGCCACCGCCAGAGAGTACAAGCTGAGCCGTACTCGCCATATCGACGAACGGCTCGATCCCATCAAATCGACACAGGCAGCCATCGAATATCTCAAATACCTCCACAGCCGGTTCCATAAGTGGTATCTCGCGGCGATGGCATACAACTGCGGGGAGGGACGGCTTGCAGAGGCAATCCGTAAAGCGGGTACCGACGACCTCGCCGTCCTGCTGGATGAGGAGAAGGGGTATCTGCCGAAGGAGACGCGCGATTATATTCAGCGAATCATCGTCGCGGCACTTTTGGCACACGACAAAAGCATCATCAAAAAAAACAACAGCAACCATCTCTTCGGATATTGCAGCAACAAAAAACTGACCAAACTCTATTTCAAAGGGGGACAGAGCCTCAAAGAGATCTCCCTGAGGATCGGCGTCCCCTACGAAAAGCTCCGCGCCTGCAATCCGCAGCTGATCAGAAAGCGTCTTCCGCCCGATCCTAAAAGACTCTACTATCTCTATCTGCCCGAGGATCTGGCACTAAAAGCAAAAAAACGTATCCATAACAGTGATGAGACATTTGTCTATCATGTGCAGCCCAACGACACACTCTTTCTGATCTCCAAACGCTTCAACGTCAGAATGGGTGCACTCCGGGCGCTCAACCCCCATCTGAGCAGATACAAAGTACTGAAAATAGGCATGCCCCTTACGATCATCGGCAAACCGCCAAAAGCAGAGGCATCGCACCAAAAAGGCGGCAAAATTCTCAGAAACAGAGTTTTTCTCTATACCACGGAAACCAACACAACCCTCTTTACCCTCAGCAAAAAGTTCAACAACAAAATTGCATTGTTGAAAAAGATGAACCCCGGCATCGGGACGCATATCGCCAAAGGGGTGAAACTGAAAGTCGTGCGTGACCTGAATATCACCGGGGAAGCGGACGGCAACATCACCAAAAGCTTCAAAACAGTGGCTATCGGCTGCGATTTGAACCGATCCGAAGAACCCTCTGCAAACGAATCTGACACTACAAAGCGAAAAACGGAATCAACCGGCAGAAAACCCGCTTCCCACCGGATGCAACAGATCCCTGTTTACCGCACCTATACACATCGTATCGCGCACGGTGATACATTGGCCTCCATCGCCGGGGATTTTAACCTGACTGTTAAAGATCTTTTAAAAGCGGGGAATGTTATGATCTTCAAAATCCAACACAAAATCCAACAAATGAGAGATAGAAACAGTACAGATGCAGATCAGATACAACGCGGCAAACAGAAACAGAAGGCTACGACTGCAAAATAGCGCACTTTTGCCGGCAATGCTGAGTGCCCTGCTCCTTCTGGGAGGCTGCAGCATGCGCAATCCCTTCGTACCTGCCGACGAATATTGCACTTCGGAAGCAGGGAGCGGTTACGCCGCTTTTCAGCAACCACGCAAAAGTGCCGGCATGTACAGAGCGACGATGAAACCCTACTGTGTCGGAGGCGTCAGATACTGCCCTACAACCGTCAGTGTGGGAGAGAAGTTTCGCGGCACTGCGAGCTGGTACGGTCCAAACTTTCACGGAGAGAGTACCTCAAACGGCGAATCCTACAACATGTACGCCTACACAGCCGCGCACAAAACACTGCCGATCAACACCGTCGTGCGAGTCACCAACCTGAGAAACGGCAAGAGCACCACGGTACGCATCAACGACCGCGGACCCTTTGTCAAGGATCGCATCATCGACCTCTCCTATCAGGCGGCGAAGGATATCGGCGTCGTCAAACATGGTACGGCTCCGGTAGAACTGGAGGTGATCAGTTTCGATCCGAAAGCCGACCGCTATGCACACAGGGAAAGCAGATCCGCACCTGTCGAAGCAGCCGGGAAATCCCGACAGAGACCCGCATCCTATGCGAAAAGTATCCGGGAGAAGCAGCTCGTTGTCCAGCAAGGAGGCTTCAGTGTACAGATCGCCTCATTCAGCGACGCGGCCAAAGCACGCGCTTTTAAACAAAAATGCTATAATGGCACCAGAGAGCACCCGCTTCGCATCTTGATGAAAAAGATCGCCCAAAAGCCGATATATGCTGTAGTGATCAGCCATTTCGGCAGTATCGAAGAGGCGAAAGCGTATATTGCAAAATATGGCTACAAAGAGGCCTTTGTAGTGAAGGAGTAAGATGACAACGATTCACAGAGAGACCGCAGAGACACAGATCGGAGTCTCCCTCGAACTCTACGGCAACGGGGAACGCAGCATCGCCACAGGTATCGGATTTTTCGATCATATGCTCGAAGCGTTCGGCAAGCACGGCCTGCTGAACCTGGAAGTGCGCTGTCAGGGAGATACCCATATCGACGATCACCACAGTGTCGAAGATACCGGCATCGTGATCGGTGAAGCCCTCAGAAAAGAGATCTTTCCCATCCAGAATATCGAACGGTATGGTGAAGCGACGGTCGTGATGGACGAAGCGGCAGTCAACACCGCACTCGATCTGAGCAACCGCCCCTATCTGCACTTCGATCTCCCTGTCGAAGGAAAGATCGGTACCTTCGATACCGAACTGGTCGAAGAGTTTTTCCGTGCACTCTGCTTCAATGCAGGCATCACTGCGCATATCGTCTGCCTGCGCGGCAAAAACCGTCACCACATCGTCGAAGCGGCTTTCAAGTCGTTTGCCGTGGCGCTTCGACGCGCCGTGGCGAAAAACGGACGTGCCGGTATCCCGAGCACAAAAGGGGTACTATGATCAAATTACTGATACTCGATGTCGACGGCTGTATGACCGACGGTTCGATCATCTATACCGAAAAGGGTGATGAGATCAAGGCATTCAACGTCAAAGACGGATTGGCAATCGCCACCTGGCACAAACTGGGACGACTCTCTGCGATCATCACCGGCAGAGAGTCGGGGATCGTCGCGAGAAGGGCAAGAGAGCTGGGAATCAAACACTACTATCAGGGTGTGCAGAACAAAAAGGCGGTACTTGAAAAGATTCTGGACAAAGAGATGCTCACCTTCGACAATGTCGCGGCGATCGGTGATGACATCAACGACTTTCAGATGCTGAAAGCTGCAAAGCGCTCCTTCACGCCGGCCGATGCGATCCCGATGGTACGCGACAGTGTCCAAACCGTCCTCAGTAGAAAAGGTGGGGACGCATGCGTACGCGAAATGATCGACATACTTGTGGAGGAAGAGAATCTGCATGAGGATTTCATAGCACAGTGGTTCTGAAAATCTTTGCTGTCGTGATCCTCCTGCTGGTGATGGAGATCACTTTTCTGAGTACGCAGGAGCCGATCACACTGGAGATCAAACAATCAAATATCCTCTTCAGCGATGTCACGTTCGAAGCGCTGCATGCCTATCTGATCACCACAGAGGGGCTGCGGGCGGATCTCAGAGCCAGGCGTGCTGAGACCTTCAAAACACGGCATGAACTCGAAGAGATCAACGCAACGCTCTTTTTCAGCGACCACAAAGATTATATCCGGGCGGACAGAGGGCTCTATGCCCCCAAAACACTCCACCTGCTGCAGGATATCGTCTACGACTCCAACCATTCGCTCCTTTTCAAAAGCGACGATTTAGTGTATAATATGCAAAACGGTATCGCACACTCCGATCTGCCTTTTACGCTCCTTAAAGATGGCGCACAGGCAGAGGGCACATCTCTCAGATACGATACCAGGCGCCGTCATGTCACGGCTGAAAATATAGTGTTTACCATCGAAGAGGAAAAGTAAATTTTGAAAATTCTGCTACTGCTGCATCTGCTTGCCCTTTTTCTGTTCGCAGACAAGATCGTCGTCACGGCTGACCATTTCGAAGCGTATGAGAACAGGAAGATCTCGATCCTCACAGGCCATGTCCATATCCGCAAAGGGAGTGACGACATCAAAGCGAAGAGACTGGTCATCGACTTCAACGACGCCAACAAGCCGGTACGCTATACCCTCAGCGGCGACGTCTCTTTCGACATCACCACACCAAAACAGCGCTTCGTCGGAAGTGCCGGACAGATCGTCTACGATCCGATACAAAAACGCTATATCGCCACCGGAGATGTCCGGATCAAAGAGATGTTGGGGGAGCGTCTGCTCGAGGGGGAAAAGATCGTCATAGACCGTGTCAGCGGTAAATCGACGATCACCGGCAAGAAGAACAGACCTGTCAAATTTATCTTTTCGGTGGAAGAGTGATGGTCAGAATCACCGAAGCCGCTTTTGTCACCTCCGCGGCCAATATCACGCAGGCACTCAGCGAAGATATGAGCGAGATCGCTGTTATCGGACGCAGCAACGTCGGCAAAAGCAGTTTTATCAACACTGTGACCAATCGAAAAAACCTGGCCAAAAGTTCCGCGACACCCGGCAAAACACGTTTGATAAACTTTTTTGATGTCACATTCGACTGTCACAAAGAGAAGTTTCGCGCAAGATTGGTCGATCTGCCCGGTTTCGGATATGCCAAAGTTTCGAAAGCGGAGAAGGCGGCGTGGCAAAAGAGTCTGAGCGAATTTATCACACGGCGCTCCTCGATCCGCCTCTTTGTCCTGTTACGGGATGCACGACATCCGCAGATGGCGATCGATGTCGATGTCAGAGCCTATCTCGAACAGATCAAACGCCCCGACCAGGAGATCGTCACGATCTACACCAAAGCGGACAAACTGAACCAAAAGGGGCGCTCCGCACTTAAAAAGGCCGATCCCGACGCACTGCTCGTCTCCAACCTCAAAAAGAGCGGCATTGACGGGGCCACCGCCCTGCTCTTCGAAAAACTCTTTATGCGAAAGTGCGAAGATGGCTAAGATAGTCTACCGCAAACCGACACTGCATGATATCCCTCAGATGCAGGCACTGGTGTTGCCGGAGGTACAAAACGGCAAGATCCTCTACCGAAGCGACGAGGAGATCGCGACCAACATACGCTCCTATACCGTCGCCACACTTGAAGATGGAGGAGGAGAAAAGATCGTCGGATTCGCCGCACTCCACATCCACAATGCCACACTGGCAGAGATACGCAGTCTCGTCGTCGACAGCGGCATGCGCGGCAGAGGGGTGGGAAGCCGACTGGTCGAAGAAGCATACAGAGAGGCGAAAATGCTGGGTGTGGAACAACTCTTTACCCTCACCTACGAACAGCGCTTTTTTGAAAAAGCGGGTTTTTCAGAGATCCCGAAAGAGGCGCTGCCCGAGCAGAAAATCTGGGCTGATTGTGTCAAATGCAAACATTTTCCTATCTGCGACGAAGTCGCTTTAATCTACAACCTCTCCTGATCCTGCTGCTCTTCACGGCAGCCCTGGTCTATGAGAGTATCGGCACGATCTACCCCTTTCTGACGCCTTTTCTGGGTGTCGGATTCTATTTCTGGCGCCGCTGGCACGGTGACAAGGCACACTATTTTCAGATACTTCTCTTCTTTCTCTACACAGTATGGTTTGAGATCGACCGTGAAATGGTGCTCTTCTCTTTCATCCTTCTGGCGATACTCTACGACACTTTTTTGGCGAAACATATCGAAACATCTTTCAGCTGCCCTTTGTGCATGCGTCTCTTCTATGTCGCCTGGGCCTACGGAGGCTACTATCTCCTCAATCTCTTCCTCGCATTTCTCTTCAATATGCCGCTTCCCCGGTTTGACGCACTCTACTGGATCTATATGGCGACCGATCTTCTGCTCCTGGTACTGCTGACATGAAACGGCGTATCAAACTCGTTCTGCTACTCTTCGCGCTTTTTTGGATGGTACTCCTCTCCAGACTCTACTATCTGAGTATCAAATCGAACCGTTATTACGAAGAGCTGGCGATGCGTAACATCATCAAGACAGAGTATCTTCTTCCCGCACGGGGTGAAATCCGCGACAGAGACGGCCGGTTACTCGCCATCAGCAAGCTGGGCTTTCGCATCGCATTGCAACCGCACCTGAGCCGCAAAAAGTCACAACACAAACTCGATGCCGCGATCAGGACCATCCTGCATCTCTATCCGAAATTCGACTATGAAAAACTGCTGGAAAGCTATCGAAAACAGGAGAGCCCCTATAACCATGAGCCGATTACGATCATCCCTTTTATCCCCTACGACGCACTGATAGGGAACTTTGTCACACTGACCAAAGAGCGCAGCATTCTGATCGAACCCGCTTCCCGCCGCTTCTACCCTTATGGTGAAACCGCTTCACATATCGTCGGGTACGTCGCAAGAGCCGACAGGGAAGAGGTCAAAGAGGACCCTATCGCCAGACGGGTGGGGATCACCGGAAAAAGCGGTATCGAAAAGTATTACAACAGCCTTCTCGAGGGGGAGTTGGGCAAGAAGATGCTCAAGGTGACTGCCGCCAACAAACCGGTAGAACTGCTGCAGGAGACCAAACCCGTCAAACACAACATCACCCTCTCTGTCGATATCCGGCTCCAGCGCTATATCGCCGCCCTCTTCGGTACGCAAAGCGGCGCGCTGATCGTCATGGATACCCGCGACGGTTCTATCCTTGCCGCCGGGAGTTATCCCACCTACGACATCAACCGTTTCGTGCAGGGGATCACCCAAAAAGAGTGGCAGGCGATGATCACAGACCTCGACCACCCCTTTACCAACAAGTTCATCCGGGGCCTCTACCCTCCCGGCTCCTCGACCAAACCGGCTGTTGCTCTGAGTTTTCTGGACTCAGGGGAGATCAGCCCAAAAGAGCAGTTTCTCTGCAGCGGCGAAATGGAACTGGGAAAACGTAAATTCCGCTGCTGGAACAAATGGGGACACGGCCCGACCGACATGAACAAAGCGATCCGCGAGAGTTGTGACGTCTACTTCTACAAAGGGGGGTTGCGTGTGGGAATCGACACGATCGCCACCGATCTCAAACGCTACGGATTGGGAAAAAAGACGGATATCGATCTGCCGGGAGAGTTTATCGGCACGGTACCCGACAGGAACTGGAAGATTCAGAAGTTCGGTGAAGCGTGGTATCGCGGTGAGACACTCAACACGGTCATCGGCCAGGGTAACTTTCTGGTCACGCCAATCCAGATCGCGATGCTCACCTCGGCCATCGCCACAGGGCACACGCCCGTACCCCACTTTATCGCGAAGATCGACGACATGAATATCTCTTTCGCCACAGCCACCCTCTTCAACGCAAAGGAGCGTGATGCGCTGGGACTGATACGGCATGCGATGTATGAAGTGTGCAACCACAAGAAGGGAACCGCTTTCAAACACAACATCTGCGCCGTGACGATGGCGGGGAAGACGGGAACATCACAGGTGATCGGCATACCGCAGGAGGAGAAGCAGCGCATGAGTGAAGATGAACTGCAGTACTACCAGAAGTCGCATGCCTGGTTCACCACCTTCGCCCCCTATGAAAAGCCGCGTTATGTCGTCACTGCGATCATCGAGCACGGCGGACACGGCGGTGCGGCGGCAGGCGAAATGGTTTCACTGGTCTACAACAAACTCGTCGAACTGGGCTATATCGACAAAAAGTATGTTACGCATCCCGAATTTATGGCACCGTCGGAGCAAAAGAGTACAACTGAACAAAAAGAGAGATAGTGCTTTAAAAATGCATATCGATCACAAAACGGAAGTTCCGGCTCTTTGCAATCCTGTCGTTGTACATCCACTCGAAAGTGACCGGCAGCACGAGTTTATGCAAGAGTAGCAGTTCGGCACGCATACCGACCGAGACCTCTTGCAAAACGCGATCTCCCCCTCCCATCACATCTTTCAAATGCATGTAGCGCCAGCCGGTATAGAGTGACTCCTGACGCAGAGAGAGCGGCAGAGAGAAATAGTAACGACCGAAAGAGAACATCTTCGCGACCTTTACCCGTGCCGCAAAAGCCTCTTTCGCATAGAGATCGCAGGGGAGCGAGGGGAGAAAGAGACGCGAAGGATCGCTGAAGGCTGCGATACCGCTTTCGTCTATCCAGACACCATGTTCCTCCCTGCCCGCCTCTTTCGTGTCGCTTCGCAGATACCTGACTCCCCCCATACCGTAAAAACCGCTTCCAAGATCGCGTACCAGACTATAGCCTGCCCCACAGGAGCCGTCTCCTCTATCTGTGAGCGCGAAGAGAGAAAAGCGGTCGAGGCTGTTTGGGTAGAACTCCATGCCGAACTTTTTGCGATCCTGCAGCGTCAGGGTCAGCGCGAGCGGCGATCTGGCGCCTCTCTTTCTGTCCAGATGCCCCTCCAGACGCAGATCTCCCGACCGCCAGGTCTGACGGTAAAAGGGGTATGCGACATAACCGTCGAGGCCGTAACCGCGGCTGCTGCGATTGGCATCGTTGCCCTGTGACGTATAGATATCGCCCCCGAATGTCACTTTGTGCGCACTGTTGTCGTATCCGATGCCGACCCGCGTTTCGTGTGCTATATCGGAGAGAAAAAGGCGCAGATGATTGCGCTCCAGGGGATCGCTGAAGCGCGCCTCCAGACTGAAGTCACTGCCACCGTCATCACGCAGCGCGAAAAACTGATCGAGTGCACTGTAGCGAAGATTTTGCAGCGGTTTGTACTTCTGCGGCGCAGCCATGGATGAGGCAGGTTCCTCTGTTTTCAGTGTGCGCTGCGGCAGCACCTCTGCGACACAGGGGCTGGCGGGTATGGGATGCAGCGCCAGTTTCATGAATGCCACACCGTCACTTTGGATCACTTCGGCAAGCACTGTATCGTCATCGATCAACCGGGCATCGAGGATGTCATCTCCTTCGCATACACGTGTCACAGCGCCGGCACGATCGAGGCGATAGAGTGTCGATCCTTTCGGCGAATTGGCGACAAAAAGTACCTCTCCCCCGCGCCCCACATCCGCAACTCTGCCGTAATACCCCGCATACGTATAAAGCGCCTCCTCGCCCCGGTAGAGTGTGCGTCTGCCGCCCTCCTGTCTGAAGTAGTAGTAATTCCCCCTGCTGTCACATCGTACCGATGAATTGACGCGCCCCAGAGAGGCTCCATCGCGATAGAGATGCGGGCTGTCGTAGGATTCGGCGATCTCAAACCAGAGCCTTTTACCGGAGGGAGTGATACACTGCATCGCCCGCCCCTGGGTACCTTCCACAACCCGCCCTTCACGATCATAAAGTGCGACAGCCACACGATCGTTTGCGATACGTCCCGACGCCAGTGAGTAGTAGTTCCGACCGACATGAAAGAGTCTGCCCAAAAGGTGGCTCGTCGACTCCGATGTGTGACGGCCGCTACGCTTCTCCAGGCGCACCAGCTGCGGCGCATGCCGTGCATCGCTCGTCAAAAAGAAGATCTCCGCGCTATCACTGCCAAGCGGTACATTTTGCTGTGAAAAAGCCACGACCTCTCCCTCGCTCTCTCTGAATCCCCGGGCTTCTTTCAGCAGCCAACTGTTGTACTCACCAAGGAGCGTTTCGAAACTCTTGCCGAAGTGTTTCCTGAAAACGGCGTTGGTGAAGAAGGGGAGCCACTGTTCGGAGTAGGCTGAAAAGTAACGATTGGTCCTCTCCACACCGTAGCGGCGCGCCAGATAGAGCTGGAAAAATCCCCCGACGATGTAGTGATGCGTACCGTAGGGAAAGTAGAGATGGTCGTTGTAGACCCTTTGGGGTGTGACATACCCGGCTTTCGCCTGCAGCAGCGTCATCGCCCAAAAGGCGCCGCTGAAGAGTCTCCCGCCGTTACCGTAGAGCGATTCGTTGAGGACCGCATTGCCTTCCAGCATGAAGGAGGATTCGGTCAGATTGGGGAGGGGAAATAACGGTGCGAAGAGGAGCCATGTGACCGGTGTATTGCCGACGATACGGTGTGATATGCGCGAAAGCGGGTTCTTTTTGGCGTTGAGCTGGTAGTTGTGTGCACTCTCATGCAGCAGCAACATCCTGTACCAGGATATCGAGGCGAAGTAGTCAGGATAGAGCGCACCGGCGATATAGTCGACCTGCATGTTGAACGGAATCTGTGTCGAAAAGGCGTTGGCGATCTGGTTTTTCGGGGAAGCGAGCATCAGAAAGAGTCTGCTGTCGAGACGATAGCCGTAACTTTCGGCATATTTACGCAGCACCGCCTCTTCCCCGGCCGCGATGGCGGGCGCTTCAGTGCGGTATGCTTTGGGAGCGATGAGCGTCAGGGCATCCCCGTGGTAGTATTCGTAGCGCTCACCCGGTTCGACATGGGCGCCGAAGAGTGAGGTACTCAGCAGGAGGGAGAGAAGGCCTGCCCGTCGTGACATCAGAGGAGTCTCATTTCAGCCCGACGAAGCTGTTTTCAAGCACCAGCGCCATCATGAGCAGAAAGACGATCCCGGTCGACCGGTTGTAGAGCCTGTTGGCGGTGACAAAGACCAGCATGACAGTCAGAATCAGTGCTGTCATGATATCGAAGGCGTTGGCGGAAAAGTCAACTTTGAGCGGATTGACGGTGGCGGCCATACCGATCACCATCGTGAAGTTGGCGACATTGCTTCCGATGATATTGCCGATGATCATGTCGGCATTCTTCTTTTTGGCTGCCTGTATGCTCACCACAAGCTCGGGCAGACTCGTACCCAGCGCCACCAGAAGCAGACCGATGACCCACTCGCTGACGCCGAAACTGCGTGCGATCGCCGAAGCACTCTCGACTGCATAGTTCGCTCCGCCGATCACCAGTATGAAACCGATCAGCAGCAGTGCGCCTGTCCGCTTCCAGTCGAAAGCCTCCTTCGCCAATTCCTCGTCCACCTCCTCTTCCAACAGAAAGGAGGCGTTGTTGAAGAGGAACATCAGATAGGCGCCCATCATACAGATATAGACCAACCCTTCGAAACGGGAGATCGTACCGTCATACCCCACCACCAGAAAGACCATGATCGGAAAGAGCGCCCATGCGCTGTCGTCGGCGAACATGTCACGTTTGGGCAGCATCTTGCCCGCGAGGAAAAAGACGACACCGAGTACCAAAGCGATATTGAAGATATTGCTACCGATGACATTGGAGACGGCCAGGTCACTCTTGTGGTGCATGCTCGCGACCACCGATGCCGCCATCTCCGGAAGACTGGTTCCCAGAGCCACCACCGTCGCGCCGATGACGAAACTGGAGATCTTGTAGTGCAGTGCGATCTTTTCGGACTCTTCGATCACGAAGTCGGCTCCGTAGATCAGCGCTGCCATCGAGAGGATAAAGATGAGATATTCCACTACGCACTCCTCTCTATCAAACTCTCGGGAAGGCCGAGCATGCGGATGATCTCCGCCTCTTTCTCCCGCATCTGCCCTTCGTCACACTCATGGTCGTATCCGAGCAGATGCAGCAAACCGTGCAGATAGAGCAATGCAAGCTCCTCCTCTTCACGATGGCCCAGCTCCGCCGCCTTTTCAGTCACCTTGTCGACGCTGATGACAATCGTCCCCAGCGGGGCGAAGGGGACATCCTCGAGCGGGAAACTGAGTACGTCTGTCGGTTTGTTGACGTTGCGGTACTCCCTGTTGAGCTGCGCTATCTCTGCATTGTCCGTCAGGATCAGCTCCACTTCGCGATCGGTCAGCAAGGCGTCTATCTTTTCCGGCAATGCCAGATCGTACCCTGCCCCGACTCTGTCATCGACCTCTATCATGCGCATCTCCCTACTCTTAAAGTGGGATATTTTAGCAAAAAGAGGAGGAAGTTTTCCTGACAACAGCCGCTAACGCAGTGGCAGATAGGCATATCCCGCATTCTGAGCATCGATGAGCCCCACTGCGGCGTTGTGTACGAAAGAGACAAAGGGGTAAAATGCTTTGGGACGCAGCTTTCGGTGCATTACACCGGCTTTACAGACTTCAAATTTGACATTATACTGCGTGGCCAGCGTCTTTAGCCGTTTTCCCAGCGCCTCTTTTTTCTGTTGGAGTTTTTCATCATACTTATAGGCGCTGTTGTTCAAATCGGCCATGAAAAACTTGTACGCTTTGCCATGCACCACGACAATGACATCGAGCTCTTGAAGCTTGCCCTGATAGTAGGTTTTATGTCTTACAATACCACCAAGCAGGCGCTGCTCAAACCGCTCGATATCCCCTGTCGTAAGATCGTAGACCACTTTTTTGACAATCTCTTCATCGGCACGGAGGTTGTTGAACGAAACGATGGATAG
>JANTHT010000039.1 GCA_024762235.1 Sulfurospirillum sp. | reverse complement strand
GGTGCTTCCTCTGCGCTCCCCTCATCGAAAAGCTCGAACGGTGCCGGCGCTTCAGGTGCCGTATCCTGCCCGCCATCGGTTTCATCGAAGAGTTCAAATGCAAGCGGCGCGGCATCTTTCGCTTTTTCATCTTCCAGAACGAAGAGCAGTTCGCCGATCTCCTCTTTAAGCCCATCGATCTCCATATCGAAATCATCGCGGTGCATCTGTTCGTTGAGCTCCCTGTCGATCAACTCCTGCGCATGTTCGGCGATCTTTTGCATAAAGTCGTTGAAGGTATGGGTATAGGGGATCTCTCCGTTTCTGGCACTGTCCAGTAGCGATTCAACTTCATGCAGATAGGCGGGAAAATATTTGAGGTTGAGAAACTGCGAAGCGCCCTTGATCGTGTGTACGACCCGAAAGATCGCATCGACCGCCTCTTTGGGTGAACACTTGCCGCTCTCCACCGCTTCGGTCTGCTCTTCGAGCTCTTCGAAAAGGTCGATCATCTCGGCAGCGTTTTCACCGAAGATCTCCGATTTCTCTTTTTTCCTCTTCTCTATTTTTGCGACCTGTTCCCTGGGTGGCTGGCTCACCGCTTTACCGCTTTTGATCTCTTCGATATTTTTAAGCAGCTGCTGCAGATTGTCGCTATAGAGCGCTTCGTCGAGACTCTCTTCATACTCCTCCTGCAAAATCTCCTGCATCGTGCCGACACTTTCGATCAGAAAGTCGATAATCTGCGGATTGAGTGCGATTTCACCGTTACGTACCATATCCATAAATGTTTCGAGATGGTGGGTGTAGCCTGAAAACTTCAGCATCTCCACCGAACCCGCACCTCCCTTGAGGGTGTGCATATCTCTGAAGATCGAGTCGAGCTCTTCGGCTGAGATATCTCCCGCCTCTTCATTTTTCAAAAGTATGGAGTGAAGATTGTCGAAGAGTTCGCCCGCTTCCTCCATAAAAAAATCTCTGATTTCCTGTGACATTATCGCACCTCCGCTCTCTCTTTGGTCGAATCTACCTCATCCTGCAACTCTCTCGCGATGGTCAGTATCTCGGTCGAAATGGCATCGGTCGTTTTGGCGATAGCACTGTTCTTACCGGAGATCTGCTGCAGCTGGCGGATCAGCATCAGGATATTCTCTACCATCGCCTCTTCGTTACTCGCCTCCGTGGCGACACTCTCTACAAGCCGGTAAGTCTCTTCTATCTTGCCGTTGACATGGACAAAGTTCTCTTTCATATTTTCCGAGACCTCTTTCCCCTCGTGCGCTTTTTCACGGGTACTCTCCACCAACTCTTTGATCCGTTTGGCCGCTTCGGCACTCTTGGCCGCGAGATTGCGCACCTCCTGCGCGACGACGGCGAACCCTTTGCCCGCCTCTCCCGCCGTCGCCGCTTCGACCGCAGCGTTGAGAGAGAGGATATTGGTCTGAAACGCGATAGCGTCGATCGCGGTGATCGCTTCGTTGATCTCATCGGTCGAAAGGGTGATCTCCTGCATCGCATTGAATGTTTTGTCTGCAAGCGCTTCCCCCTCTCTGGCTATCGTCGTCGTCTCGAGGGCATTGGACTTCATGATCTGCGCCTGTGCCACCGTCTCCTGAATCTTGCTTGTCATCTCCTGCATCTCGTCTGATACTTTACCGGAATTGTCACTCTCAACTTTGATAAAGGTGAAGAGATCATGCACTGTCTTTTGCAGTGTTTCGGCTGAATCGTTCAGAACCGCACTTTTGTTTCTGAGCGAATTTTCGATCTTGTCATGCGTCGTTTGCAACTCTTTACCCAGGTTGTTCACACCGCACATAAGCTCTTTGAGCTCCCCTTCTACGGCCATTTCACTCTTTTTGTCATACGCACCCTTCTGGTAGGCACCAAGCGTATCCACCACTTTCTGAAGATTTTCCTGCATTTGCGTAAAGAGTCTGTTGAGGGTCTCTTTGAGCTGGTTGATTTCTGGATTTGCCGCTTTTGTTTCGATACGCTGTGAAAAATCACCCCGACTCGCCATATCTGAAATCCTCGCGACTTCCTGAACCGTCTTCTGATCTTTTGTGAGGCGTGACTCGATCTCTTTGATATTGGTATTGATATCTTCCGCTATTTTGGCAAATTCATCATTTCCTTTGACATCGATCCTCTCGACCCGATCTCCCTTGCGCTGCAGATAGGCAAAGAAAGAGTCCAGACCCTTTTGTACTTTTTCAAGATTGTGCAAAATACGACTGGAAAAGAGCCAGAGCCCGAGATTGATCAGGAGATTGACCAGCAGGATGATAAAGAGCGGTGTCAGATCTTCCAGATCACTGTTGATTTCACTACTTATATCGTTGATTTTGTTATCGAGTCTATTCTGTTCCTGCGTGAAGGCGGCAGCGGTCATCTTCTGCTGCTCACCTTTGAGCGCCGCTTTCTGCTGGATAAAATGCGTCAGTTCCTCTGTGTTATGGTGCACTTTTTGCATCTTGCTGCCTATAAAAAGCTGCAATCCGATAAACGAAAAAAGGATAAAAAGTCCCAGAAAGAGACTCTGCTTGCGAATACTCATACCAACTCTCCTTCCAGAATCTCTCTGATGTAACTGTGCAGAAGTTTCAGATCTGACTTATTGACCAGGTCGAGTGCGCCCAGTTCCATCACTTTGTCTTTGACACCCTGATTGGTCATGCTGGTGAGGGAGAGGACCGGGACATTGCCGTAGATACTCTCCTGCTTGATATACTTGATCACCTGGTACCCGTTTCGGATAGGCATCTCGATATCGGTAATCACCAGCCCGATCTCCTGCGGATCGAGACTCATGATCCGGTTGATCAACGCTTCCCCGTTTTCATAAATCTCGTAGTTAAGTCCCAGTTTGGCAAGAAACTCATCGAGTTTTTCGATGACGATCTGGCTATCTTCAGCCACCAGAACCAGCTTGTCGCTGTTGATTTTCATTGACGCCGGTGGGGTCACTTCGAATGAGTCGATATCGTAGATAGTCGTTTTGGAAGCTTCATCACCGACATTGGCATCGTAGAGAAGTTTTTCGGCATCGAAGACGATGCACATCCTGCGGGCTTCATCATCGTCCCGGACCTGCACATCGGTAACATAGGAGATCTTGGGATCGCGGCTGGCAGGCACTCTCAGTTCATCGCTGCTCTTCTCTTCGATACGGATGATCTCCTTGACCATGATGCCGATCTTCTTCTGGTTGTAGTTACAGACGATGATGATACGCTGATCCTTGTCGCCGACGTCATCTCCCACCCACTTGTCGAAATTGACGATCGAAACGATCTCACCCCGGATATTGATCAACCCTATGACATATTCGTTGCCGGTCGGCGGCTGGAGCATCTCGACCTCTTCCCGGATCAGAAAACTCTGAATCTTGGAGATGTTGATCGCATAGAGTCGGTCACTGCTGGTGGTAAATACAGCCAACTGCATCACATTGCGCAGGTAGCTTTTGGTCATGTAGTCTACATTGCTCTGGATGTCGTTTTCATCTATCAGATCGGAACTATACATAGCCTGGTTCCCCCTCTTCCTGCCTGGTGCGATGGAGCTCGCGCAAAATCTCCTCCTTGCCGCTGAATTCTGTCATGTCTGCATTTTTGGAAATCGTTTTGGAGATTTCGCTGACGCTGACGCTCACTTCGTTCGCCGAATGTGCGATGGAGATGTAGTCATCGGTGCGACTGCTCAGATCTTCGATCGTTTTCTCGAGCAGATTGATACTCTGAACCTGCTCTTCAACCGATTTTGTCGTATCTTCGATGAGCCTGATCGTACCGTCGATATCTTCACTCAACTCTTTGTAGCCGCGAATCATATGGTCGGATATCTCTTTGCCCTCGTTCGCTTTTTCGGTCGCTTTGGCGACAAGGTCTTTGATGGTCCTGGCCGCTTCGGTACTTCTGGCGGCGAGGTTGCGCACTTCACTCGCGACGACGGCGAACCCCTTGCCCGCCTCTCCCGCTGTGGCCGCTTCGACCGCTGCGTTGAGTGAGAGGATGTTGGTTTGAAACGCGATCTGGTCGATCACTTCGATCGCTTCGTTGATCGCGTAGGTCGATGCGTTGATCTCATCCATCGCCCGGACGGTTTTGCTGGTGAACTCCAATCCCTGGGAGGCGGAATCTTTCACCTTCTGGCTGGAGTGTTGCATCTTCTGAGTGTTGTCGGAACTCTGTCTCGCCATCTGTGTGATGTGCCTGATCTCTTCGGAAGCACTTTTGAGTACATTGGTCTGCTCACCGGATGCTTCGAGGATATGGTACATCTTCTCTATGAGCATTTCAGAAGCTTTTTCGAGTTCGATACCATGTCTGAAACTCTCACCCAGCATCGCAGTGATCGCATCCCTGAGTGAGTTGATCCCCTTGATCAGTTCTCTGATCTCACCGTCGCGCATCCGGTTTTCATCGAGCGATTTTTTGTAGATACCGCGCTCATACTCTTTGAGCACCGCGATCATGTCGTTGAAATCCTTCTGCAGCTTCCCGGAGAGTTTGTTCAGAGAAGTGGCAATATACTGTATATGTGGATCGGAAGTGGTCCGTTTGACCCTGTCGCCGAGGTTTCCGTCAGAGATCTTCTCTATCACCAGCAGCATCTCTCCGTTGACGCCCTGATCTTCTCTGGTCTTCTCTGCGAGGAGGTCACCGATATGGGCGATCTTGTCGTAGATCCTTTTCATGTCGGGACTCAGTTTGACACTCTCTTTGACGGTGAAACTGTTGCGGTCCCGCCGTATATATCCCTCGATCTGCCCCAGATACTCCATGATCTTTTCTGTCTGTTCCGCATTTCTGTTTCCAAATATCATCTTTATTCTCTCCGGTTTTTTATACTTTTTTAGTCTAAAGTCGCATACAATTTTTCAGCTTCTTCTATCTCATCGTATGTCGGACGTACACGCACCGAGAAGTACTTGGTCTCTCCGTCAGGAGACTGCGAAGGATAGACCGTCGCATTGACCCAGTAGTATCCCCCCTCTTTGGTACGGTTTTTGACGACACCCTGCCACACTTTTCCCGCTTTGACCGTCTGCCACAGATCGGCAAATGCCGCTTTGGGCATATCGGGATGACGCACCAGATTGTGCGGCTTACCAATCAGTTCATCTTTGCTGAATCCGGATATCTGGCAAAAATCTTCGTTGGCGTAGATGATCTTCCCTTTCGCATCGGTTTCGGAGACGATAATCGTCTCTTTATCAAGTTTGTATTCGTGATCAGTCTGGTGCATTGCGCCTCCCTTTGTGCAACTTCTACAAGCTATATCGGAAAAAGCGACAAAACTTTTAATTATTCACACCATCTGCCGCCATCTGTGCTAAAATCAGAGAAAAGAGAAGAGAAAATCGCACATGGACAGAGCACAAGAGATACTCCGGGATGCCGATGCCGTTCTCATCACTGCAGGAGCGGGCATGGGAGTGGATAGCGGTCTGCCCGATTTTCGCGGAAGTGAAGGATTCTGGCGTGCCTATCCCGTCATCAAAGATCTCGGATACCGCTTTGAAGAGATGGCCGATCCGGTCTGGTTCGAAAAAGATCCCACCCTTGCATGGGCTTTTTACGGCCATCGTTACAAACTTTACAGTGAGACGACACCGCATGCGGGATTTTCCCGCCTGCTGGCATATGCAGCGCAAAAACCGGGCAGCTACTTCGTCTTCACCTCCAATGTCGACGGGCAGTTTCAGAAAGCGGGATACGACCCGAACCGTATCGTCGAAATCCACGGATCGATCCACCACATGCAGTGCAATCTCCCCTGTACGCGAAAGATAGTCCCGGCCAAAGGGCTGGATATCACGATCGACCCGGCGACCTTCCGCACCACGTCACCCCTACCCCGATGCAGTGACTGCGGTGCGATCATGCGGCCAAATATCCTGATGTTCAGTGACTGGCACTGGATACCCGACCGCACCGATGCACAGAGCCATGCCCTTCAGCGATGGCTCGACGCGCGTGAAGCTCGCAGAGAAAAGATCGCCGTGCTGGAGCTGGGAGCCGGCAAAGCGGTACCGACCGTGCGCATCTTTTCGGAGCAGATCGCCCAAAACTACGACGCTTCGCTGATTCGCATCAATCCACACGATCATGACGTACCGCATGGCGCTATCGGGATCGCCTCCGGTGCGCGCGAAGCGATAGAAACACTACTTCAAGGAGTCAACGATGCCTGACAAAGATACCCTCATCTGCTACTGTAACGATCTCACGCTGGGAGAGATTGCCGAATATGTCAAAACGCATAAGATAGAACGATGGGAAGAGATCGTGGAGGATAGCGACTACGCATGCGGCAACAGCTGCGAAGCATGTCATACCGAGGGGTATCAGAACGACGGCTTTTCCCTTGCGATGGTCGTCGGGATGGTAAAAAAAGGGTATATTTAATATAATATCTCCTGTAAAAAAGATTGAAGGATAGCACTATGGCAACCGTCGAATTTCTGGGACCGATCAACAAAGAGAGTATCGAGATCGAGATCGCACACCTGAGTGAACTCAAAGAGTACTTCAAAGAGGATGAAGAGGTATGCCAGTGGCTGCAAAACAGCGCTATCGCAGTCAATGACAAACTCATCAGCAACCTCAACCTCTCCATCTCCAAAAACGATAAAATCTCTCTGCTGCCGCCTGTTTGCGGAGGGTGAGATGCTCGAAATCTACAAAAACGCCCTCCCGGTCGAAGCAATCCTGCAAAAGTGGTACCGGGTGCACAAAGACCAGAACTATGGCGCTTTCATCAACTTCATCGGGATCGTTCGCGATGAAAACGGTATCGACGGGCTCAGTTTCGACATCTACCGCCCGATACTGACGTCGTGGTTCGAGAGTTGGCAGGAGGAGGCGAAAAAACGCGGGGCACTGCTGCTGATGGCGCACTCCGAAGGCGATGTCTACGTGCATGAGAGCTCCTACATCGCCGCCGTACTCTCCCCCAGGCGGCGCGTGGCACTGGAGATGATCGACGAATTTGTCGAAGACTTCAAAGCCAAAGCGCCCATCTGGAAATATGACATCATCGATGGCAAACGTATCTATGCTGACGACCGTTCCACCCCGCTTCCCGGAAGCGGCCTGCTCGCATGAAACCTACCAAAACCAACACACGAGGAATCTATGGCATTTATCACCTTTGAAGCGTCACTTAAACATCTCAGACAGAGTTTCACGAAACCGATAATGGATGAAAAAAGCTTTATCGACGGGGCACTGGGACGCATAATCAGTGAAGATATCGTTGCAGATCACGACTCTCCGGCCTACCCTACCGCCGCGATGGACGGCTACGCAATCAAATACGAAGACCAGAGCATGGGCAGACTGCAGATACTCGGAGACCGTCCCGCAGGTACACACAGTGATGAAGAGCTGATGGGTGGCTTCGCCGTCAAAACTTTCACCGGATCGCTCATGCCCATAGGCAGCGACACCCTTATCCCGATCGAAAATGTCGAAGTCGAGGGGGATGAACTCGTCATCAAAGAACCGGTACCCGAAGGCTTCAGCGTACGTCCTGTCGGCGAAAACTACAAAGCGGGTGAAGTGCTGATCGAGAAGGGAAGCAAAATCGGTTTCGCGGAGATCGGTGTGCTGGCGAGTCTCGACATCGCACAGGTGAACCTCTGCAAACGTCCTGCACTCTGTGTTATCTCCACCGGGAGCGAAATCCTCGATGTCGGAGAGAAGCAGACCAACCCCGCACAGATACGAAGCTCCAATCAGTTCACGCTTGAAGCCCTCGCGCGCAGTGCCGGCGCCCTCCCGACCCGTGCACCGCTCATCAAAGATGACAAAGAGAGCATTCGTGAGGCGATCACCTCTGCGCTGGAGGATCACGATATCGTCGTCACTACAGGCGGTGTCAGCGTGGGAGACTACGACTTCGTCAAAGAGATCCTGCAGGATATGGAGGCGGAGTATATCACCGAAGGGGTGATCCTCAAGCCGGGACAGCATATCAAGATCGTCCGTAGCGGCAACAAATATATCTTTGCCCTGCCCGGCTTCCCCTACAGCTCCACCGTCACCTTCATCCTCTATGTCATACCGCTCATCAAAATGATGACGGGACAGAAACCGGAGCTTCCCCGCGTCAAAGCGGTGCTTCGGGACGGGTACAAAAAACGCAGCAAAAAAAGAGAGTTCGCCGCCTGCAACCTCAGCTATGAAGAGGGAAGCTATTTCTGTGATTTCAGCGGCAAAAAGAGCGGTTCGAGTGCGATACTGACCAACATGCTGGGAGACACAGGACTGCTCGAAGTGCCTGAAGAGAGCGGTGATCTCGAAGCGGGAAGCCTGGTGGATGTGATCGACCTGCAGAGACTCTGAGATGAAACAGAGAGTGGCGCATCTCCTCCTGACGATCGTGGTTTTTACCTACATCGTCTTCGAGGAGCTGGTCTGGGAGACGATCGCCAGGCCGATCTATCACTATATCCATTCTCTGGGACTTCTGCGAAAACTGGAAGAGAGACTGCGCCATCTGCACCCCTGGCTGCTGCTCGGGATCTTTCTACTGATTTTTGCCGGCGTCGAACTGCTCGGTGTGATGGCGGGGCTCCTTTTTGTAAGCGGGCATTTCGTTACCGGCGCGATGCTCTATACGGGTAAAATCCCTGTCACAGCCTTCGCTTTCTGGCTATTCAGGGTTTCGGAAGACAAGCTGTTGCGCATTCGCTGGTTCAGTATGGCTTACAACTTTGTCATGGAAAAGATCGCCTGGCTCAAAAATAGCGAGATCTATCGCACGATCAAATCCAAAACAGCACGCATCAAAGCAAAGATAAAACTATGGAAAATGCGCTATCTCCCCAGAGGAGAACTCAAAAGAGAGATCAAACGCATCTATCTGCAGATCAAGAAGATATTTAAAAAGGAACGCTTATGAAATATCGCTACATCGGTCGTACAGGCCTGCGTGTCAGCCCCGTCTGCCTGGGCACGATGACATTTGGCACGCAGTGTGACAAAAAAGAGGCTTTTCGCATCATGGACAAGGCATTCGAGCGCGGTGTCAACTTTTTCGACACTGCCGAACTCTACCCCGTCCCTCCCAAAGCGGAACTGGCGGGAGTGACCGAAGAGATCGTCGGAGAGTGGATGCAGGGGAAACCGCGCGACGCGATCATCCTGGCCACCAAAGTGGCGGGAGCGGCGAGCGGCTGGTTTGTACCGCCGATCCGTCATGGACTCACAGCCATTGACCGCTTTCACATAGAACGTGCGATAGAGGGGAGCCTGAAACGGCTCAAAACCGACTATATCGACCTCTATCAGATGCACTGGCCCGATACCGTTGTTCCCGTCGAAGAGTCTCTGGAAGCCTTCGACCGGCTGGTGCGCAGCGGTAAAGTGCGCTACATCGGTACCTCCAACGACACTGCCTACGGTACGACCAAAGCACTCATGACTTCCACCTGCAAAGGGTATGCGCGCTTTGAATCGATCCAGAACAACTTCTCACTGCTCAACCGGCGCTTTCTCGACGAGCTTGCGACCGTCTGCCAGAAAGAACAGATCTCCCTGCTTCCCTACTCTCCGCTGGCAGGTGGCGTGCTCAGTGGCAAATACAACCAACCGGGCGAAGTACATGGTCGCTTCAGTGACTATCTGAAATCTCCCAATGCCAGACAACGGCTGATGGCGCAGCGTTTCATGAATGACAAAACCCTCGCTTCGACACAGAAGTATCTCAAAATCGCCGCAGAGTTTGGACTCGACCCCGTCACGATGGCGATCGCATGGTCGAAACAGTTCGATTTCGTCGCCTCGACGATCATCGGCGCCACCACGGCGGAACAACTCGACGCTTCGCTGGCAGCGATGGATCTGACACTCTCACAGGAGGTGCTTGCGGCATGTGACAGGGTGCATGAAGAGATTCTCTATCCGATGGGGTAAAAGATGCAATTGTTCAGACAAACGTACATAGTGCAACAGTTACGTGAAGTATGGAGAGCTCGAAGAGCCTAGAGGTCGACGGCATACGCCTTGAGTGTCTCCAGATCCACCAGATCGAGCATCTTTTGGTGGGTCGCATGGATGAAGATATTGGGTGCCATGCCGTTTGCCAGCGCTTCGACAAATCTCGGTCCGGAGAGGCACCAGCTCTCGCCGGGTTTAACACCCGCAAAACGGTACTGGGGCATAGGTGTGGAGAGATCGTTACCGACTGCTTTTGAAAACTCCAGAAACTCCTGTGTCGCGTAGATGCAGACAGCGTGTATGCCCGGGTTTTCCTTTCCTGTACGACAGTAGCCGTCACGGTAAAATCCCGTCAACGGCTTCAGGCTACAGGGTTCGAGAGGCTCACCCAGGACATTGAGAAGCTCTGTATCAGCCACAGTGGCCGCCTCCGCAGCATCCCGATTTGGCTTTCTCTGCAACACCGATCACGATGCTGTCACCCTGTTCGAGGACTTTGAACTCATGCTTGCCGCAAAACTCTTCGTTCATCTCTTTGGACATCTCTATCGCCTGCATCAGGGCGTCGTCTTTACTCTCAAAAGAGAGATTGTTTTTGAAGCTGCTTCTTCTGAAGCAACCGCACTCTTTTTCTACTTGTACATTATACATTGTCTCTTTCCTTTTATCATATAAATACTGTTTGTTTAGAAAGAGATTGTAACAGGCATCAGCTTAAATAGGACTAAATTTATCCTGTTTGTATCACAAACCTGTTTTTTCCCTCTTCATGGCGGTACTGAAAACCGAAACCGTGCAGTTTCAGGATTTCGCTGACGATATAGAGCCCCAGACCGAATCCCTCCCTGTTTCGCACAGAGGGTTCGCCTTTGCTGAAGGGTTGCAGATAGCTCTCGAAAGGGCGCTGCAGTGCGTTTCCTCTGCTGATAAACGAGATACTGTCGGCATCGGACACAATCATCACACGCCGGTCGGAACCATATTTTACAGCGTTGTCGATCAGATTTTTGACGGCGATCGTAAAGAGGGAAAAGTCGCACCTGAGTATCCGTAAGCCCACATCGTGCTCAATCCTCTCTGCATCGAGATAGAGAAGTTCGACACTGTTGTCTATGATATCGACCAGGCGGTGCTGCCTGAAAGAGAGTGTGACATTTTGGGTAGTGAGTGCTTCGATATCGGCCATCTCTTCGACCAGATTCTGCATCCTGCCCAAAATCTCTTCCAGCAGATGGGTGTCGTCACTCTGCGGCATGAGTGAGAGGGTCAGTTTCCCTTTGGTCAGCGGCGTTTTGAGTTCGTGCATCATGTTGCGCAAAAAGAGTGTACGCGTCTGTTCCAGTGCATTGATACGCCGCATCGTATCGTCGAATGCGTTGGCAAGCGAAGCGATCTCATCACGCTTTTCGCTTCGTGTCGAGAGATGACGGGCCCCTTTGCCATAGGATTCTATCTGCTTTTGCAGAGTTTTGAGAGGCAGAAGCGATCGCCTGAGTCCCAGATAGAGAAACAGCAGTACCGAGACGATCCCCGCATATGCGACGAACAGCCGGAACATATCACCATACTGCCGCTCGGACGCTATCAGCAACGCCTTTTTCGGAAGATGAAAGAGATAGTAGATCCTGCCGTCCGATTCAAGGATCTCCAGGCGCCGATTTTCATAGCGCCTTCGTATCGGTGGAGGCAGATGCCCGGAAAGACGGAACACACGGGCATGCGCCAGTACAGCCCCGGGGTTTTCCACCATGCTGTATCCCTCTTCTTGCAGCGCCCTGTTCATCCCATCTTTCCCGAGTGGACGCAGCTCCCGCATGAGCCGGACCAGATGCACCCCGTCGCGCAGTACATTCTGCTCTGCCCTTTTCCGGCTCACTTTTCCGAAAATGAGAAATACCATACTGATCGCCACGACAGCGATCACAAAGAGGAGGTTCAGTTTCCAGAAGATCGATGCTCTGTCGAAACGCATATCAGCCCGTAAACTTGTAGCCGACACCGTGGACAGTGCGAATATATTCCGCACCGATCTTGCTGCGGATACGGCTGATGATGACATTAATACTGTGATCGCTACTCTCCCAGCTGATCGCATCGACATTGTTGGCGATAAAGTCACGTGACACGACCGTACCGCGTTTGAGAATCAGCAGTCTGAGAATCTCATATTCGGCCAGTGTCAGTTCCAGCTGCCTCCCCTCCTTCAGGATCAGCATCTTCTGTTCATCGACAAAAAAGGGCTCGCTCCCCGCAGAAGGTTGCAGTGTCTGACGGTAACGGCGCAGTACGGTCTGGATACGCGCAACCAGTTCACGCGGTTCGTAGGGTTTGGGAAGGTAGTCGTCCGCACCCAGTTCGAGTGCGGCAACTTTGTCCGCCAGATCACTTCTGGCACTGGAGATGATGATAGGTGTGGTGTAGGATGCACGTATCGTTTTGCACACTTCCAGACCATCCATCTGCGGCAGAGAGAGATCAAGGATAATCAGGTCGTAGTGATCGATGCGCAGTGACCGGAGGGCATCGGCCGGTGCCGCAAAACCGTTCACCCGCATGCCGAACCGCTCCAGAAAGCGACGCAACAACTCCGTGATCTGCAGATCGTCTTCGATCATCATGATCTCTGTCATAGGTCTCCTTTTGAGACTATTATAACATCATTTTCAACCGCTTATCGCATCCTTTTCGGAGCCCTTCGGCGCAGTGCTTCTTGCAATGTTTTTCTCTGATCACTGTCCAGGATGGCGTAGAGTTTCTCAAGAAAGTCGGCTCTGGCTTCCAGGCGACGCTGAAAATGTTCACATGCCCGTGCGATGAAAGCCGCTTTGTCAAAACTTTTATCAGAAAAAAAATCTGCCGGATTGGGCCTGGGGTCTTTTGCGTTCGCGACTCTTTGCGCTCTCTTTTCAGCCCTGAGCGCCCTGAGTTGCTCTTTTTGCGCATCGCTCAGATTCAGATCCTGCAGGATCATCTTCATGCCCTGCACACCTCTTTGGGGCATCTCATGGCGGCTGTTGTCCGCCTGCAACCCCATGCCCGCCAAAGATGCGAGCAGAACGATTGTCATGATACTTCTTTTCATAAATACTCCTGTAGACTATTTCGCATGTAGCGATAGTGTAAGTTTAGGAGATTTTTGACAATGGTGTTTCAATGAAATGTCAACGAATGTAAACGGGGATCTATCCGCAACTCCTGACGGAGCGTAGCGTCAGACGCTGATGACTCTGATATCGTCAGAAAGCTTTCTCTGCAGGATATTTTGTATCGACATGAGGGTTCCGCCTGAAGAGGGGCATGCGACACAGGCACCCTGATATTCTATATAAACCAGTATGGAACCGTTCTTCTCTTCCACGTTGACAAGGTCGAGGTCGCCGTTGTCCTTGTTCAGAAACTCCCTGATATTCTCTTCGATCACTTTGTCTATGGCATTGATTTTTTCCGATAGTGACATCTCTTTAAACTGCTCTTTTTCCTGCTCTTGTGTCATGTTATTATCCTTTGTTTGATGTAAATACCCTCTGCATGACGCAAGCCATGCAGTGTCTTCTGCCACTCAACTCTGTGACATATACTCCGCCGCTTCTTTGTCCATGGTCTCGGTATGGTGAATGAACCAGGCGACCAGATTGCCTTTGATATAGACATCGACCGCTTTGGTATCTTTGTGTGTGTCAAAATGTTTTTGTAAAAATCCGAGTTCACGCAGATGCCTCTCATGTTCACTTTTATG
>JANTHT010000038.1 GCA_024762235.1 Sulfurospirillum sp. | reverse complement strand
ACGGCAATCTCGTTTTCATTGATATGGGTGATGAAACTTTTCTCATCACACGCTTTGGGGGTGGTATCATTCAGAGGTTTACCGCACGTCGTACAGGGGATCTCCTCTCTCGATACTTCAGCTTTGACACGGTTGATAGTGTCACAATGCGGGCATACCACTTTAATACTCTCCATCTCTGAACCTTTACTATGCGTGTTTGAGATCGATGATGCATTTTTGATACCAGAACCCGCAGTATGCTTTTACTCTTTAAAGATTCTGTTCATCAGATAGATAGCCACGAGTCCTATGAGCGCGATTGCGATGATTTTTGCCAGATATGTAGCAACCATTTTTTGCCTCCTGGTCATGGGTAGTTAACCCTATATCGACAAAAGTCATAAATAGTTTACACATAAATCGCTATTTCACTTGTTCGGGTACGAGAATGAAAATTGTACTTATAGTATAAACATGGATTTTCAGGCACTCCGGCAACTCACGCCGGCACAAAACAGATGGCTGTCATGACAGCACCTGTAGAGAAGGGAGAAGTATGAGTCTTCAGGCATTACTGCTCAGAATCGCGCATGCAGCGATAGAAGAGGAGTTTGGCAAACCGTTCAGCCTCTCGAAGGAGATTCTTACGGAACAGTTTCCCGAATTGTCGCAGGAGCGTGCCACCTATGTGACGGTCAGGGGAAAAGATGATACAGTGCGTGGTTGTATCGGCTCTATGGTACCGCAAAAGATGCTCTACGACGATCTGATCAATAACGCAAAAGCCGCTGCTTTCGGTGACAGACGCTACACGCCGCTCAGCCGGGAAGAGTACCCCGACTGCCATATCGAAATCTCGCTTTTGACGCTTCCCCGTGCAGTGGCATACGCAGATGCAGAGGATCTGCGAACCAAGATAAGGCCGGGAGTCGATGGTGTGATCATGCAGATGGGGGAACGCACCGGCAATTTCCTGCCGCAGGTGTGGGAAGAGTTTCCCGATTTTGACTATTTTTTTGCACAACTGGGACAAAAGGCGGGCATCGGTGACAAACCGCTCACACAGCATCCCAAAATCTATACCTACCGGGTAGAGCGTCTCGTAGATCCGGTGACAAAGCGTAAGGAGTTCCGGAAAGATGGTACGCTTTTTTTGACTGCGGCAGATGCTGAAGCGGCGTTTTACAGTGCATTTGAGAGAAGAGATCTGGATGCGATGCTGGCGGTCTGGGCAGAGGAGGAGCAGATAACATGTATTCATCCGGGTGGTGAACTGCTCAGAGGGCATGCGCGTGTCGCGCAAAACTGGAAAGAGATGTTGCAGGCTTCGGCCGGTATCTCTTTTGCACTGGAGGCGATCGAAGCGGTGGAAGATCGGTCTCTGAGCGTACGCACTGTGAGAGAACGCATCTTTGTCAACGGCATGCTGGCAGCGACTGCCCTCGCGACAAATGTCTATCGGCAGCGGGAAGGAAATTGGGAGATGCTCTCACACCATGCTTCACCGGAACCTGCGGGTTTGGGAGGAGGGGGTTAAGCCTCTTCGATCAGGCATTTGATAGAGAAACCTTCGAGCGTTGCGAGCTTTTTGACGATCGCCGCTTTGGTCTCCGCGACTTCGTAGGTGTAGGCGCCGCAGAGTGTTTCGCCCCTGGTGCGGATCTCCTCGACCTGTCTTTTCGCCTCTTCGATCTCTGTGTGAAAGACAACTGTGAGGATTCTCAGACAAAATTCACGCGTGACATGCGTATCACTGTAGAGATAGACGAGATATATCTTCGGTTCTTCGAGCGAGGTAAACGAAGAGCGTAAAAATCTGTCTGCCATGAAACTCCCCTCTGTAGTATTGATCTGTCTGCCGATAAATCGATATCTTTCAAACTCTTTTTTTATTATAACATAAAATTCATCCGGGGAGTGTCAACGTTAAAAATGATTAAAAATGATTAAAAAATAGACACAAATATGATTTATAATTGGGCTATAATATCGCCACGGGGAGTTAGATGCTCGTAGAAAATCAGAATAGAGAAAAGGATAAATATGCATATCACAGAAACACTTTTGGCTGCCAAAAAGAGTAAAGGGTTGCAGTTTTCCGATCTGGAAAAACTTCTGGGACGGGATGAAGTGTGGATAGCCGCACTATTTTATGGACAGGCTAGTGCCTCACCCGACGAGGCTGAAAAGCTTGTGAAGGCACTGGATCTGGATGCCTCCGTAGCCGATGCGCTGACACAATATCCTCTCAAGGGGCTGGGCCCGGTCGTACCTACAGATCCTCTGATCTATCGTTTTTATGAGATCATGCAGGTATACGGGATGCCGTTGAAGTCTGTCATCCACGAAAAGTTCGGTGACGGCATCATGAGTGCGATCGACTTTTCGTTACATGTGGAAAAAGAGGAGGATCCCAAAGGAGACAGAGTCAGGATCATCATGTCCGGAAAGTTTTTGCCTTACAAAAAGTGGTAACGGCGTATGCCGGAGAGCACGCGCTCTCTGCGGCCCGGCATACCTCCTCTGTCGCGCTATTTCGCGACCGGTCTGGGTGTCTTCTCTGTCACCGGTGGCAGAACGGGATAGACCACTTTCGGTTTTTCTCCTGTCAGTGATGTCAAAAATGTCCTGATAGAGGCGACCTCTTTGTCACTCAGCGTCATACCCAGCTGCGTTTCACCCATGATTTTGATCGCTTCGGAGAGCGACCAGACTGCACCGTTGTGAAAGTAGGGTGCCGTCTCAACGACATTGCGCAGTGTCGGAACCTTGACCATACCGTTCTTGTCCCCTTTAAAATCACCGATGTCCGCATACTTGTAGGGTTTCACGACAGGAAAGGGCTGCATGCTGCCGCCGATACCCACACCGGTGTGGCAACTGACACACCCTTTGTCGATAAACGTTTTCAAGCCCTCTTTCTGCGGGGCAGTCAAAGCCTCGGCATCGCCTTCGAGAAATTTGTCGAATGGAGAGGGAGTGACAAGTGTACGTTCGAAGTTTCCAATTGTATCGGCAATCTTTTTAAATGTGATCTCATCACTTCCATAGGCATCTTTGAACATCTTTTTGTAGGCGGGCATCGAAGCGATACGCTCTACCGCCATCGTTTTTGTGATCGCCATCTCAGGCGCTGCCTGCATCGGGCCCTGTGCCTGATCTTCGAGATCGGGGCTTCGGCCGTCCCAGAACTGTCTGCTCATAAAGACCGCATTGTAAACGGTAGGAGAGTTGAGGTGGTGCGGATTGGCCGTCCACCGGTGGCCGATCGCTGCAGGTACACCATCTACACCGCCAGTGGCGAGATTGTGGCATGTGTTACAACTGATCAGACCGCTTTTGGAGAGTCTGGGGTCGAAATAGAGTTTTTTACCCAATGCCACTTTGGCATCCGTAATCGGATTTTTGGGATTGTCGACAAGCTTGTAAAGTGCCGTCAAACTACTGGGAATAGGCGCCAGACCTGCTTCCCTCGCCTTTGAAATGAGCGGATGTTTGGCTGCCGGGGCGTCGGCAAAGAGTGAAGCGGCTGCAACCGCGACAAGTGCGATACTGATCGTTTTTTTCATGATATGTTCTCCTTATCAGGTGAATGGTTATTGCAAAAAACATTCTATAGGATATTGGCTTAAGAGTATATAAATTATCGGTAGAAAAAAATTATTATCTCCTCTTTAACACAAATTTAACACAAAGTTAACGCAACTTTTGTACAATTGATTGCTATCAATAATCCAAAAGGAGTGCATATGCGTAGATTACTCTTTAGCGTCCTGGCTTTTCTGACAGCGGTGACATTGCAGGCGGATAAGCCCGACGGCGGAATGCATCAGGCAAAACACAAGATGTTCCAGAGAGTGCCTGCTGAGAAAGCGACACTGTTGCAGCAGGGCGATGCGAAGATGTTTTGTCCGGAATGCGGCATGAACCTTCCCATGTTCTACAAAACCAATCATGTAGCCGAGGTGGACGGCAAAACGAAGCAGTACTGTTCCCTCCACTGCCTGGTAGAAGATAGAGAGATCAACCATAAAACGCTTAAAAATATACGGGTGGTCGATGTCACGACACTACAGTTCATCCCCGTTGAAGAAGCGTTTTATGTCGTTGGAAGCGATGTCAAAGGGACGATGAGCATGACCAGCAAGTATGCATTTGGCACCAAAGAAGCAGCCGATGCATTTGCCAAAGCGCATGGGGGCAGGGTCACGGACTTCCAGGGTGCCTATGAAGCGGCGAAAGCGGACTTTACCAAAGATACCGCAATGATCTCTGAAAAACAGGCAATGATGGCACAAAAAGGTGAGATGCTCTACCGCAAGAGATGCAAGCCTGTGTCAAAGAGGTTCACTTCGCCTGCCGAAGCCAAAGCATACATTGTCAAAAAGGGCCTCTGTGAAGGGCTACAGGGCAAACAGCTTCAGGCAGTGGGACTCTATCTGAGCCGGAGATAGCCGCTTGGACAGGATCAACTGCAAACGCTGTATCCACTACTACGTGACATGGGACAGGCATGCACCGCACGGATGCAGGGCATTTGGGTTCAAATCCCGGCAGATTCCCTCTATGGTCGTGCAAAAAAGCAGCCAAAAGCCCTGCACGCACTATCGGCCCAAAACCAAACCTGCATCCGAGGGGCATTGATCAGAGATCGACGCCGTCCCAGAACTCTTCATAGTCGAGATTGGTCTCCATGTTTTCATCTTCCAGATTCTTCTCCAGCATGCGCCTGCGCTGCGCATCGAAGTAGAGTTCGAGCGCTTCATCGAGCATGGTGTTGTAATCTTTGTGCAGGAGCTCTTTGAAGAGTCTGAGCTCTTCGACCCTGTCGCTTCTGAGGCTGAAGTGTATCTCTTCCGACATTTGCTGCACCCTTAGTATTTGAAAACATAGAGTGAACCGAGCGATTCACGGAGCGCCTGGCATGCGGCCGGGTCGACAGGGTTCTCTTCCAGTGAGAGCCATCTGAGTTCCGGAAGCCCGGCGAGCGATGTACATGTGTTGACACTGTTACGGGAGAGATCCAGAAAGACCAGTGAAGGGATGCTCGCCAGAGGGGAGATATCTTCGATACGGTTGTCGTTGAGTACCAGCTTTTTCAGTTTTTTCAGACCTCTCAGGGGTGTCAGGTCGCTGATCTCGTTGTAACGCAGGAAGAGGTATTTGAGATTGTCGAATCCCTCCAGTGCAGAGATGTCGTAGATCTTATTGTGGGAGAGGGCGAGCTTCTTGAGATGCTTGAACTCCCTGAGCAGTGAGAGATCCTGCAGTGCGTTCTGGGAGAGGGCAAGACTGGAGATCCACGGGACATTCAGCAGCTCTTTGGGTATCTCTTCGAGTTCCAGACCTCTGAGATCGACATAGGGGAGGCGCTTTTCGCGGGTGACGGCTATCTTTTCTACAGCTTTTTCATGGGACATAACGGCTCTTTCAAATTTTTTACGCTAACTATACCATAAGAGCAGCCCGCGATGCAACATGCGCGCTGTCAGGAAGGGACTAAACATAAGATGTTATAATCATACCAAGGAGTATGGTATGGTACGAGAAGATGAGAATTCCGTGATACCGGAGGCGGAAAGAAGCCGAAACGGAAGCTGCTGGATACGGCTGTTCTGGCTTGCGCTGGTACCTCTGCTGATCTTTGCCGGTGCGGTTGCGGCCTATCTGGGGTATCTCCCGCTGCGCATGGCGTTTCACAGTGTCGTGATGATCGGCATGATCTTCATCATCTATCTCTTTTTTATCAAACACAACGCCTGGTATGGTGCATGCAAGTTCAGAAAACGGCAGCAGGTGCTCAGCGCGTCGCTGGAGCGCTATATCGAAAAAAACCTGCTCGACATCGGTGGTGTACGCAAAGCCAACGCCCCCTTCAATCAGTTTATCCGGGACTTCACGGCTTCGCTGCGCAACGACAACTTCGCCTCCGTGGCGGCGAGTGTTTTTCCGACACTCGGTATCCTGGGTACGTTTATCTCCATCGCACTCACCATGCCCGATTTTGCTTCCCGAAACTCCGCACAGCTGGAGCAGGAGATCTCACAACTGCTCAGTGGCGTGGGAACGGCGTTTTATGTCTCGATCTACGGTATCTTTCTTTCGCTCTGGTGGATCTTTTTCGAAAAGAAGGGGATGAGTGCGTTCGAAAAGCAGGTACGCCGTATCCGCGAAAAGACCCGCGGCTACTTCTGGACCAAAGAGGAGATCGAGCAGGTCCACTTCACGCAGAGCATGAAAAACTATGAAAATCTGAACGCCATCTTCTCCAAGATCACCTCAAACGAATTTCTCGACAACATCCAGAGTGCCCTGCATGAACGGCTGGGACTCTTCGAGTCGATCATCCATCATGAGCAGAAAGCGCTGCGCAAATCCTCCGAACACTTCGACGAGATCCTGCAGCTGAGTGACAGAAGCATGCAGGTGAGCGAACAGCTCTTCAACAGTTACGAAAAGATCGGGACGAAGCTGCAGGAGGTCGTGCAGAGTCTGGAACAGAGCCAGAAGCTGATGCGGCTGGTGAACCAGGAGTTGACGATCAAAGAGGAGAACATCATGAACGCGACCCATGCACTCGCCAACAGTGTCAAATCGCTTCAAACCGCGCTGCAAAACGTCAGCGCAGAGAATATCGGCAGACTCTACGACGATATCCGGGCAAGTCTGGAGGCGATGCAGGCGCAGAGTGCGCAGATTGCGAAGAGTTTCAACGCGCACCTGGAGGCGTTCGACGAGAACTACAGCAACAAACTGCGCATGTCGCTGGAGCTGATCGATTCGGAGACGGCGAAGATCATCCGTGAACTTTCGCGCCTCGGAAAATTGGAGCGTTAACAGATGTTCAAAAAGGAGAGCTGCAAAGAGGAGCAGAACTTCTGGATCTCCTATGCCGATCTGATGGCAGGGCTGCTCTTTGTCTTCATCCTCGTAGTGGGGGCGATCGTGGTACGTTACGTCTATGTGCAGCAGGATCTGGAAAAGAAGCGCCGGGCGCTCGGGCTCACTGCCCAGGCACTTGAGACGAAAAACAAAAAGCTGCAGGAGCTGCATGCCGCACTGCGCCAAAGCAGCGAAGCGCTTGCTGCAGAAAAGACCCGGAGCGAGGCACTGCGGCAAAAACTGACGCTGAGTGCCGGCGAAGTGGCCAAACTCAAAGCGCTCCTGCTGGATGAGGAAGAGAGAGAAAAAGGGTTGCAAAGTGAGATAGGCATGCTGCAGCATGATCTCAACAGCACCGCAGAGGTGCTTGCCGCCAGAAGCGAGAGGGTCACGACACTGGAAGAGAATCTCTCCCGGGCGCAAAGTATGGTACAGATGCAGCGCCACAGGGCCGACATGCTGGAGCAGAACCTCACGAGTCTGCAACATGTCATGCTGCTCAAAGAGGATGAGATCGCCGCACTGGGCAAAAAACTGCTGGCACAGAGCGCGGCACGCCAGCAGCTGGTCGAAGAGCTCAACATCACCAAAGCCAAAATCAAGAACCTCACCGGCATACGTATCAGGGTTGTCAACCGTCTCAGGGAAAAACTGGGCGATTCGATAGAGATAGACCCCAAAAGCGGTGCGCTGCGTTTCGCCTCGAACATCCTCTTCGACGAGGGGGCGTACAGACTCAAGCCGGGTGCCCGAAAAGCGCTCAAAGCGATACTGCAAAAGTATATCCAGACGCTGCTGCAGGATGAGGAGATTCGAAACTACATCGACGGGATCACGATCGAGGGGCACACCAACACCTCCGGCAGCTATCTCTACAACCTTGCACTCTCCCAAAAGAGGGCGCTGGAGGTGATGAAGTTCCTCTATGAGAGTGATCCTGCCAACAGAGCGCTCTACAGCCGTTACCTGAGTGCCAGCGGCAGGTCTTACGCGGACCTGATCTACGACGAAAACGGCAACGAAGACAAAGAGGCGTCACGTCGCATCGAGATCAAGTTTCGCATCAAAAACGAGAAAGCGGTCAAAGAGCTGGAAAAATTTCTGGAGCACAGAGAATGAAGAACAAAGAATCTAAAAGAGAGGTGCGTGAAAGCGGGTTCGACCTCTACATACCGATGCACCTGCGAAGGCTCAGATACGATCTGCAACGCTACCGTATGGAAAAAGCGGAACGTTCAAAAAGCGTTCTGAAAAGGTTTAGAACAATTTTTGAGACATAAAGGAGTCCCTATGGCAAGTGGTTTTTTCGCACTGTTTGATGATATCGCCGTTTTGATGGACGATATGGCGACGATGAGCAAGGTCGCCACCAAAAAGACGGCGGGCATACTCGGAGACGATCTGGCCGTGACAGCCGAGCAGGCCAGCGGTTACGCCTCCTCTCGGGAGTTGCCGGTGATCTGGGCAATCATGAAGGGATCGTTTATCAACAAACTCATCATCCTGCCCGTCGCCTTTCTGCTTTCGGCCTTTGCACCGTGGGCGATCGCACCGATTCTGATGGCGGGCGGTGTCTATCTGGCCTATGAGGGGATGGAGAAGATCTATGAATACTTTTTTCACCGGCATACCGATGTCACCCACGAAAAGTTGATCGATCATACCCTTAGCAAAGCGGAGATTTTAGAAAGAGAGTCCGAGAAAGTCAACTCCGCGATCCGCACCGACTTTATCCTCTCGGTCGAAATCGTGATCATCGCGCTGAGCGCTGTGAGTCAGGAGTCGCTGGCGGTACAGATCGGTGTCGTCTCGCTGGTGGCCTTGCTCGCCACCGTAGGTGTCTACGGATTGGTGGCGCTGCTGGTGCGCATGGATGACTTCGGCTATAAACTGGTGGTCATGGGTGAAGAGAGGGGTGCTTTTTTCAAAAAAACAGGCAATCTACTGATCAAAGCGCTTCCCAAAGTGATCAAAGCGCTGGGTATCGTCGGCACGGTCGCCATGCTGCTGGTCGCCGGCGGCATCTTCATGCACAACCTCCACGGACTGCATGCGTTGCTGCATGGTATCCCGACAATTTTGGGAGAGTTGCTCACAGGAACGGTCGTCGGCATACTGGCGCTGCTGCCGATGCAGGCGTATGGCCGGATGCGGAGGCGCTAACCCTCTCTCTCGCAGATCTCCAGCCCCTCGAGGAAGAGTTCGAGGATCGTGTCGGGGCAGAGCCGGAACTTTTTGTGATCCTCTTTGCGAAAGAGTGAAGAGAGTTCTCCTTTGGTGATATCGATATCGACAGCATGAAAGATCGCGAAAAGATCGGCTTCTTTGAGGTCATATGCGATGCGCAGTTTTTTGAGGATGAGGTTGTTGGTCAGTGCGACGGGCTGGTCAGGGGCAGGTTTCTTGTCGGATGGGCCGCGGTTGTAGACGATGAGCCCGTCCAGAAAGTGCCCCAGCGCTTCCGCGCCGCAGTCGAGATAGTGCTTCTCTCCCGGCTGGGCCAGATACCCCTCGACCCTCGCGCGCGGCAGTGCCATCTCTCCCAGTCGAAATATCTCCAGCACGCCCTCTGTGTCGAGCCCCTCTATCTGTTGCAGTTTTCGTAATATCTCATTTTTTGTCATGCCGGAAGTGTAACACAGAAACGGTTTGACGACGGTTCGATCTTTTAGGCGAGAGCCTGTATAATCGCAGTTGATATATCTGAAAGAGACTTTTTGGAGGGTGGAGATGGAACGACTGACAGCACGCCAATACGCCAAAAAACATAAAATCAGTATCTACAATGCCATCAAGCTTGCCAGAACGGGGCAGGTGAAGAGCGAAACCGTCGAAGAGAACGGCAAAGAGGTGCTCTATATACTCGAAGACTACGCGAAGAGCGGACCTGCTGACGATGAGGTGACAACACCGCAGACCCCCGAAGAGGAGATCGCACTTCTCAGGGCGCGGATCAAAAAACTGGAAGAGGAGCTTGCCCTGTGCAGAAAAGAGAGAAGATGACCCTGACGACCAAAGTGGTCATCGGTATGGTGGCGGGAATCGTCACCGGGCTGGTGATCAACATGGCGGGACTCAACGCCCCGCAGAGTTTTACCCACCTCTACATCGTCGACGGCCTCTTTCATGTAGTCGGTACGATGTTCATCACCGCGCTCAAGATGCTGGTCGTGCCGCTGGTGCTCTTTTCGCTTATCAGCGGGGTGCTGGGAATCGGTGACATAGGCCAGCTGGGCAAAGTGGGTGCCAAAGCGTTCGTGCTCTATCTGCTCACCACCGCTCTGGCGATCGCGCTGGGGATCACTGTCGCCGTGTTCAGCGGCGTGGGGGAAGGGGCGCATCTGACTACGACCGCTGCTTTCGCCGCCAAAGAGGCGCCGCCGCTCTCACAGGTGCTGATCGACATCATCCCCGGCAACATCGTAGACGCGATGGCGGAGGGGAAGATGCTGCAGATCATCTTCTTCTCGATTCTGCTGGGTATCTCGATCCTCATGACCGGTGAGAAGGCAAAGCCGCTGGTGGCGGGTATCGAGATCATGAACGAAGTGATGATGCACATGGTCAACATCATCATGGCGGTCGCGCCCTACGCCGTTTTTGCGCTCATCGCAAAAGCGATAGCCGGTCTGGGGCTCGACCTGCTGATGAATCTGGCAGGCTATGTGATCGTGCTTGTCACTGCCTTGCTGCTCCACCTCTACGGTACGCTGATGGTGATCTTCAAACTCTTTACCGGGCTGGATGTACGCATGCTGCTGCGCAAACTGCGCGATGTGCAGGTCTTCGCCTTCTCCACCTCCAGTTCCAACGCGACGATCCCTGTGACGCTGCGCACCGTTACCGAACGTCTGGGGGTCGACAACTCCGTCGCTTCCTTTACCGTCCCTTTCGGTGCGACGATCAACATGGACGGTACGGCGATCATGCAGGGTGTCGCGACAGTCTTCATCGCCAACGCCTACGGTGTCGACCTGGGGTTTTCAGGCTATCTGACGGTCATCATGATGAGTGTGCTCGCTTCGATCGGTACGGCGGGCGTACCGGGTGTGGGACTCATCATGCTATCGATGGTCTTCACCCAGGTGGGGTTGCCGGTCGAGGGGATCGGGCTCATACTCGGTGTGGACAGACTGCTGGACATGATCCGTACCGCCGTCAACGTCTCGGGTGACGCGGTGGTTTCGGTCGTCGTCGGTAAAAGCGAAAGAAAGTTCGATCCTGCGATCTACAGCGATCCCGAAGCGGGCATACTGACCGAAGAGGAGCTGCATATCGACGAAACGGTCGAAGAGGAGCTGGCGGAAGTGGTCGAAGCGCTGGAACACGACCGCGGGAAAAGTTAGCGCTACTCGGCTGAGAGCGCTTCCGTGATGATTTTGACCGCGTCATCGAGCAGTTTTTGCAGGTGCTCCCACGAGACGAAGCTCTCTGCGTAGATTTTGTAGATATCTTCCGTTCCGGAGGGGCGGATGGCGACCCAGCCGTTTGCCGTCGTGATCTTGACGCCTCCGATCTCCTGTCCGTTTCCGGGCGCTCTGGTGAAGATCGATTCGATCGGATCACCGCCAAGTGTATCGGTTTCTATATCCTCCGGTTTGAGCGCTTTGATCCTCGCTTTCTCCTCCGGTGTTGCCGGTGCATCGACGCGCTGGTAGTAGGAGGTGCCGAACTTCTCTTCGAGTTTACTGTAGTGTTGTGCCGGATCTTCGCCCGTTTTTGCGAGGATCTCCGCCGCCAGCAGGTTCAGGATGATACCGTCTTTGTCAGTGGTCCATGTACTGCCGTCCATACGCAGAAACGACGCACCCGCACTCTCTTCGCCGGCGAAACCCAGTTCGGCGTTGAAAAGCCCCAGTGCGAACCACTTGAACCCTACCGGTACTTCGTAGACTTTACGCCCCAGTGCCTCACCGATACGGTCGATCATGGCCGACGAGACGAGGGTTTTTCCGATCTTGAGGTCTCCACCCCAGAGCGGTCGGTTTTTGAAGAGGTATTTGATCGCAACGCTGAGGTAGTGGTTGGGTTTCATGAGGCCGCTTTTGGTGACGATACCGTGACGGTCCGCATCGGCGTCGTTGGCGAAGGCGAGGTCATACTCCTTTTTCAGGTCGATCAGCGAAGCCATCGCGTAGGGAGAGGAGCAATCCATACGGATCTTACCGTCGTGGTCGAGTGTCATGAAAGAGAAAGTCGGATCGACATAGGGGTGGAGGATCTCCAGACCCAGCCTGTGGATCTCGTTGATCTTCTCATAGACTCCAAGTGCCGCACCGCCAAGTGGATCGACGCCTATTTTGAGGCCGGCCCTTCTGATCGCTTCGATGTCGACGATCGAGGGAAGCGCTTCGACATAGGGGGTGATGAAATCATACGCTTCGATAAATCCACTCGCCATCGCCGCTTCGCTGGAGGGGAGTTCGAGTTTCTCTACACCCTTTTCGAGAATCTCATTCGCGCGGCGTTCGATCCAGTCTGTGACGTGTGTGTCTGCGGGGCCTCCGTTTGGCGGATTGTATTTAAAGCCGCCGTCTGAGGGTGGATTGTGCGAAGGGGTGATGACAACACCGTCACTAGTATGGATATCGTCCTTTTCATTGTGTGCGAGGATGGCGAAAGAGACGAGCGGCGTCGGTGTGTAGGCGCCGTCGGCTGCGATCATCGTCAGTACTTCATTGGCAGCGAAGACGCGGATGGCGGTCAGTTGTGCCGGTGTGGAGAGGGCGTGGGTATCTTTGCCCATAAAGAGCGGGCCGGTGATCTTGTGCTCTTTGCGGTAGTCGCATACCGCCTGGGAGATCGCGACGATATGCGCTTCGTTGAAACTCTTTTTCGTGGCACTGCCTCTGTGTCCGGAAGTACCGAAAGAGACACGCTGGGCAGGATATTTCGGGTTGGGTATTTGGGTGTAGTAGGCTGCGATGAGCGCGGGGATATCTTCGAGTATCTCTTTGGGTGCTTTCTCTCCGGCAAGCGGGTGCATGGCGATCCTTTGTATGATAGAAATATAGCGTATATTCTAACATACAAAGCCAAAAGAGTCGGAGAAAAAGGGCGCAAAGCCGACTAAAAGTTGTAACTCCCCTGCAGGTAAAAGTATCTGCCCGGTTCGTTGAGCAGCATGACGTTGTCGACACCGTTTCCGGCAGTCAGCAGCACCAGGTCTTTGTAGGTGTTGGATACCGCATAGGTTTTATCCAGCATGTTGTCCACTCCCGCGGTGAGTTTGAAGCCCTTGTCAAAAGTGTGTGACGCTTTGAAGTTGAGCACGCCGTATCCGGGAAGCTCCTGTTCCCCGTTTTCGTAGTCCACTTTGTCCCATTTGGTGGCGCCGACGAAGGCGAGCCTGGCGGATGTCCTGTCATCGTAGTCGTAGTTGAGGGCGATGTTGGCTTTGAAAGGGCGCATCTCGGGCATGTTGGTCTCATGCTGGCCGGTGAGCGGGTCATCCTTTTTGCCCCGTTTGTAGCTGAGTCCGTAGTCCAGATAGAGGCTGTCGGTTGCGATCACACTGCCGCTGATTTCGGTGCCGTAGATGGTGGCATCGACGTTTTCGAAACTGTTTTGCTGTTTCGAAGCGTTGTAGGCGATGTAATCCCGGAGCATGCTGTAGTAGAGTTTGGTTTTGATACTGAACTGCTCGAAGATCTTCTCTGCGCCAAGATCCACTTCGTAGTTTTTGGTCTGGTCGAGGGTGGGTGTACCGTAGTGTTTGCCCATCATAACCAGATAGAGCTCCCTGGCGTCCGGAACACGGGTCGATTTGCCCACGCCGGCAAAATAGGTCAGCGTTTCGTCGGCATGTATCGTTGCGAAGATATTGCCGGTGAGGCTGTCGTAGTCGTTGTCCGGTTCTCCTTTGCGTTCGGTTTCGACTCTGGCACTGTC
>JANTHT010000037.1 GCA_024762235.1 Sulfurospirillum sp. | reverse complement strand
GGTGTGGAGAAAGTGTTGCAGGGGTGGATCAGCAGCAGTGCCGCCGGTGCCACCTCTTTCAGTGAAGCGGTGGTGGTCTCATACGACCCGGAGACTATCCCGCTGGAGGTGCTGATGGAGATCCATCTGTTGACGCACAGATCGACCGCCAACCACGCCATGCGAAGCAAGTACCGCTCCGCGATATACACCTTTGACGATGCACAGAGAGCGGAAGCGGAGAAGATTCTCCGGGCGAAGGCGGCTCTTTTTGAGAAGCCCATCGTCACCGTGGTGCTGCCGTTCAAAGCTTTTAAACTCAACGACGATAGGTTTTTACACTACTACAGGCAGGATCCGCAGCGACCCTTCTGCCGCAGATACATCGAACCGAAACTGCAGTTGATCCTCAGCCGTTACGGGCAGTACGCGGGGGCTGGCCGGCGCACATGACTTCTACTGTATGGGCGGGATGTTGAAGTTTGTCTTTTCTATGGGGCTCTTGCCGATGTAGTCGGGTACGGTGTTAAAGAGACTTGCCGCTATCGCCAGCGCGATGCCCAGCCCCACACAGAGCATGACCGCCTCGCGTACTTCTCTCTTTTTGGACTTGCTCGCATCTCCGTTAAAATCTTCTATGGTTTCCAAAGTCGGTTCCATTATTATCTCTCCCTATATGTTTGATAGATAACCATTATAGTACAGAAGGTTAACAGTTAATCAATAAAACAGGAGTAATCTTGTATGATTTAAACAGATGCGTAGTTTTTACGCACTATGGCGGGGAGAGCGCTGTTGTATTGACTTGTGAACATATGTGCGCTATACTCTTCTCTTTTTTTACCATATCATGCTGTAAAGGTGCCCCTATATGTTTCAGATTGACGATCCGAAAAACAACTATAAAAACATCGCGCACGCGTTTTTCCTCTCGCTGGCCATCACTATCGCCGAGCCGTCGACGATTTTGCCCCTGATGGTCCACCACTTCAGTGAAAGTGTCGTGATTGTCGGTATCTTCGCTTCCCTGCTTCGTGGCGGGGCGATCATCGTGCAGCTCTACGCGGCGTTTCATGCGCAGGGGTACAAACGGGTCATAGGCTATCTGAGAAGAGTCTTTTTCTTTCGTTTTCTCAGCTGGTTCATGATCGGGCTGAGTATCTTTCTCATCGGTGATGCACATCCGTACCTGACGCTCTTTTTCATCGGGACGGGGCTCTTTTTCTTCTCTTTCACCGCCGGATTCGGGGCGATCTACTTCAAGGAACTGCAGGCGAAACTCTTCTCCAAAAGCTACCGCGGCAAGACGATGGCAAACAGGCAGATCGCCGGGGCGATCGCTTCCATCATCAGCGGCGGGATCGCGGGGTACGTCCTCAGCGCCTACGAAGCGCCGCTCAACTATGCCTATCTCTTTATGGTCAGCAGTCTCATCATGGGGATCGGTTTTCTCATCTTCGGATCGATCGAAGAGCCGGAAAAAGAGCAGGTATCCGTGAAAGAGAAACACTTCAGGGCGTTTCTCAAAAACGCGGCGTCGCTGCTGAAGCATGACAAAAGACTGCAGCGTCAGATCGTCGTTTTGCTGCTGGCCAACAGTTATCTGCTGGCGATGCCTTTTGTCATCCTCAACGCCAACAGCACCATCGCACTTACCGGTTGGATGCTGGGAGGGTTTATCACGGTGCAGATGACAGGGAGCATACTCGGCAGTACCTTTTTGTGGCGCAGGATCGACGATTACGAGAAGATGCTCTTTTTGAGTATCGCGGTGCTCATCGCCGCATTTGTCGTCGCGTTTTTCGCCCACAACCCCTACGCCTATGCGCTGGTCTTTCTGCTCTTTGGCATGGGTTTCGACGGTCTCAACATCAGCGCCATGAACCTGGTCATCGAAATCGCTCCCGAAGATAAAAGACCCGTCTACACGGCCCTGCAGGCGAACATCACGTCACTGGGGCTCTTTTTCCCCGTACTGGGCGGATTGTTGCTGAAAGCTTTCGGGAGTTACGAAGGGCTCTATCTGCTCACCATCGCACTTTTGAGCGCAGCGCTGGTGCTGAGCCTGCAACTGAAAGGGGTATCGGAAAGTGCTTAGCGAGCGTATCGGCCAGGTCCTAGAGATCGTCCACTTCGTAGTCGACGACGTGTGACGCTTCGCTCACCTCTTTGAGAAATTGCATCGCTTCCAGTCTCGCCGGCTCTGCTTTGAACCAGATGAGATGGTCTTTGGTCAAAAATGTCGCACGAAGGCAGAGGTCATATGCACTCGAACCGCGGCTGAAATCGAAACCGACTTCGATACTTTGTACCCACTCGATCTTTTCGGGCAGCGCCTCGAGCATTGTTTTGGCTTTGACCATGTTGGCCATCTTGTTAAAACTGTGTTCGAACTTGAACATTACAACATGTACTATCATCGTTTACCCTGTATGAAAATATTTAAAAGTGACGGCATCTCACTGAAAAGCCTGTATGCAAGAATTGTACGATGGCGATTTCAGGCTCTTCTCACCATCAGTCCCGACACCACGATCAGCACGATACCCGCCAGTGTGCAGAGGTCGGGCAACGCGTCTCCGAGCAGTGTGCCGAAAAAGATCGAAAAGGGGATGACACTATACCCGACGATACCGATGACCCCGGCGTTCGTTGCGCTGTAAGCTTTGGTGAGGAGCCATTGTGACAGGGTGGCGGTGATACCGATGAGGGTCAGCAGCAGCCAGGTGTGCAGGGTATGGGGCATGATGAACGGGGCGAGCAGAAAGTCGAGCGACCCGGGAGCGTAGTGCGGCGCTATGGCAAAGAGGAGCAGCGGGATGAGTACGCCGGTGGCCATGAAGGAGAGGACGATCATGCGGGAGTCGTAGATATCTCTGATGCTGCGTATGGTCGTATAGGCGGATGCGGCGAAGAGACCGCCTGCGACTCCCAGCAGGTGCGGCAGCCCGACATCCGCGCCGCCGGGTTTGGTGATGAGGATGACCCCGAGAAATCCGACGATCAGCGCAACCATACCGCGTCTGCTGAGCCTCTCATGCAGTATGAAAAAGGCGAGAAGGGCGACGAAGAGCGGGGAAGTTTTGTTGAGGGTGATCGCTTCGCCCAGCGGGATGCGGGTGATGGTGTAGAAGAAGAGCAGCAGGGCGCTGAAGCCGAAGATCCCCCGCCACAGAAGCAGCAGCGGTTTGCCTCCGGGGAGTTGTGTCGGGGTGTGCCTGAGGGTGATGAGGATGAAAACGACGCCGAAGAGGTTGCGGAAAAAGACGATCTCCAGCGCGCTGAGCTCATCGCCGAGCAGTTTTGCCACTGCGCCGTTGAGGGCGGAGAGGAGGGCGGAAAAGAACATAAACAAGACGCCTCTGTCGAATCCATATAGCATGCCATCCCCTTTTTCAGCACTTTTTGAAAAGTGCCATTGTACTGAAATTAAGTAAAAATTATTGATCATTGTGCTATAATATTTTAATATAAAATTTTATTAAGGATTTGGCATGAAAACGCTGTTCGAGGATATCAACTATCTGAAAGAGAGGGTGCATGAAAAAGATCTTCAGGAGAAGCTGAAGGATCTGGAAGAGAAGATTCGCAAGTTGCGTACCACGCAGGGGGTGCAGGGACTTGTGCAAAAGAAGCGGATCTCCAAAGTGCTGCGAAACATCGCCTATGAAAATGAGTTGCGCATGTTGCAGATCGAGCTGATCAAGATGCAAAACTGGATCTACGACAACAAAAAACGTCTGATGATCATCTACGAGGGGCGCGACGCGGCGGGCAAAGGAGGGGCCATCAAACGCTTCACGATGTATCTCAACCCCAGAAAGTACCGTGTTGTCGCACTGCCTGCCCCCAGCGATGTCGAGAAGGGACAGTTCTATTTTCAGCGCTACTTCGCACAACTCCCCAATCCCGGCGAGATCGCCTTTTTTGACAGAAGCTGGTACAACCGCGCGATCGTCGAGCCGGTCTTTGATTTTTGTACGGCAGAGCAGTACGAAAAGTTCATGAAAGAGGTACCCGAGATCGAACATGCCCTCATCGATGACGGGATCATCCTCATCAAGTTCTGGTTCTCCATCTCGAAAGAGACGCAGCAGCAGCGCTTTCACGAGAGGGAACACAATCCGCTCAAGCAGTGGAAGCTTAGCCCGGTCGACAAACAGGCGCAACAGATGTGGGACAAGATCACCCACTATAAAGATGAGATGTTTTCACGCACGCACAACTCCTACAGCCCCTGGATTATCGTCGATTCAAACGACAAAAAGAAGGCGCGTCTGGAGTCGATTCGCTATGTCCTCTCCATGCTGCCCTATACCGGCAAAGAGGAAGCCAAAGTCAATCTCCACCCCAATCCCGATGTCGTACAGCGCTATTTCCAGAGCAGCAGTCTCGACCACCACTGATGTGTGCCCGGGCGTCCGTTAATATTGGTATAAAGAAAAAAGGTTATAATCGCTCCGAATAATCATCATAACAAGGAGATAAGATTATGAACAGACGTCTTTCATGGTGGGCAGGCGGCGTGTTGATGGCACTGCTGCTGCTCTTTACCTTTTCTGTCATCGGCGCCAACAGACCGCTCGGCGCTTCCACCTATGTTCCCTACTATGCCGGTATATTGTTCGGTCTCGATCCCAAAGAGTACACCTACCTGCAGGAGATCGAAAAAGCGGGTGCCTGGGAGGGTGTCATGCTGCTGGGTGCACTGGTCGGAGGTTTTGTCACTGCCGTTTTTATCACCAAATCGTTTCGATTTTCCATCATGCCGACTGCCTGGAAAGCCTATAAAAACGACTCTGTCGTCTCAAGGCTCGTATGGAGTTTTGTGTCCGGTTTTTTGCTGATACTGGGTGCGAGACTCGCAGGCGGATGTACTTCAGGGCACTTCCTCTCCGGCATGAGTCAAACGGCGGTCAGCAGCATGATCTTCGGCGCGGTGGTACTGGTGACGCTGGTAGTCACCGGCCGGCTCTTTTACAACACCAGGGAGAAGTAGATGAGCGTTTCAGAATATTTCAATTTCGTACTGACACGTACAGAGCAGATGTATAATATCGTCCAGAACGAAGGGCATGGGCCGGTCTGGCTGGTTTTTCTCATCGGTATCGTATTTGGCGGGATCATCCAGTATACACGTGTGGATAAATTTGAAAAGATCGCCGGTTTCGCCATGTTGAAAGATACCATCATCCCGAAGATGCTCTTTCTTGCGATCGGGCTGACGGCCATCCTGCTCTATATCGAGATCAAAATGGGGTGGGCTTCCTACCATATCAAACCGATCATGCTGCAGGGACTGATTATCGGCGGCGTTCTCTTTGGTATCGGCATGGCGATCATGGGCAAGTGTCCGGGAACCGGGCCGGTTTCGATCGCGGAGGGGCGTATCGACGTTCTGGTAGGCGCGATCGGCGGTATCTTCGGCGGATTTCTCTTCACCTACTACTACGATGACTTTTTCAAGCCACTGATGGGTCCCAGCCTGGGAAAAACGACGCTGGTGGATGTCAGCGGCGCCTATGCGCCGGAGGCAGTGTTTCTGTTCGGCCTCGTACTGATCGTCATCGCCTACGCGATTCCAAAGATGGAACTCTTCGATGAAGCCGACCTCTCACAGCTGGACAAATGCGAACGACCCGATGTCGAATGCGAGGAGAGTGAAAAGCAGCCTCGATAGTTTATGCTTCGATCTGCTAAAATAGGAGTATACCCGATAGATAAAAAAGTTGATCACCCGAGGTTTATGTGCACTCCTATATCACCGTACACCATCTGACTCCGGCGGCACACTTCCCGCCCCTGGAGTCACTCAGATCTTCCGTAGCCAAAGCGATTGCAAACAAAAGGGTGGCAGAGTCACTCGGAAAAGAGGGTGCGGAGGCACTCGAAACGCAGATCATGGCGGCGTTGCATCTCTACTACCGCCTCACGGGGGCAGATCCGCAGCAGGCCACCAGTGAACCAAACGGTATCCTCCCCCGATTTACCCGCGCGTTGATGGACTATTTCGCCACACTGGAGAGAGAGTTCCCTCCCAACAAAGAGATCGCCATCCTGCGAACCAGCGGTGTACAGACCATCAAAATCCGTTACAAATTTACGGAAAGTGTCATCAAAAAGCTTGTCAAACTGGGGCTGCGCGATCCGCTGCTGCTTGCCGACCCTCTGAAGCTTTTTCTGCGTGGTGGGGCGCTGCATGATCTCATAGGCGTGCTTTTTGTCTGTACCTATCCTTACGAGAAGGAGTGGGTCGCCAGATCGCTCTACAACTTTTTCTACTACCCGCACCGCACCGACGACCATCTGCTTTACGGTTTCTATACTGTCAAAAAAAAGAGCGGCTATCAGGCGCTGCACTGTGACGAAACGCTCTTCCATCCCCGTTTCGACGAAGCGCTCTCCTCTGCCGACACGCAGTCCGCGATCGAACCGGAAACCATCTTTGATCTGCTGGAGGAAGAGGACGATGCGACGGCGGTGCTTCAGAAACTGAGCCCGTTTTTCAATATCGAAATTCAGCTGCGTTCGAGACTCGAAAATGTCTGGGCGGATATGGAGCATGCCAACAGTTACAACGTGCTGGCGAAAGGGAGCGGCAGGCGCCTTGAGATCACCGCGCAGTGGCGCCTCCTCTCCGAAAGCCTGAAAAATATCGAAGCGCAGCTGCAGCAGCTGCAGATCGATACCGAACAGTCGCGTTTCAGGGACAGCAGACGCACCGGATATACGTTTGTATCGGTTCTGCTGCAAAAATACGATCCCGAAGCGCTGAAACTCTTCGAGGCCTCTGTCGATTATGTCCAGAGTCTCAGAGAGAACTTTATCGCACATGAGATATCACGCAGAGAGTATATCCGGGAGCTGGGGGAGGAGGCGGAGCGTATCCGCCGGTATGCACACCGTCACCCCCATCCGATCGTCATGCTGATTCTCAGAATGCAGAGCGCCTATATCTACTATCGTCTGGCCAACCATTTCGAGTATTTCAACCGTTACGACATACGTCAGTTCGCACATCTCGCGCTGAAGGCCTACAGCCATATCGATCACTACTTCAAAATGCATGCGGCACTTTGTGAAGAGGGGGCTTTGCTGCATATCATCGCGATACTGCGCTATCTGAGACTCGGACAGAAGTATGGCATGGGGCTAGTCGCGTTCCGCTACGATGCCGACGATGCGATCGAAATCTCCTCCTACGGGCAGATGCTGAGACTCTTCCTGCATGCACTCAGAGAGCTCAACAGTCTGAAACAAGAGGAGCTCGATTATCTCAGGGAGGACAATATCGCCTATATCAAGATCATCCACCGGTTCGATGTTCTGGCCCGTGAGTGGGAGCTCTTCGGCGAGCAGTCGGGTATGGTTTCGGCCGAGCAGATCAGGGAAGAGATCGCGGCGTTTCGCACACGTTATCTGACGGTGTCGCTGGTGGACGATTTTCATGCACTGCTGCAGCGGGACAAGATCAAAGAGCCCGCTTTTCTGGCGCAGTTCTATGCGACGCTGATCTGGCACGGCCTCTATCTCCCTCTCGATGCACTGCGGGAGATCATCCGACTCTCAGCCTATGCGGAGATCGCCAAAAAACATCTTTTCATGTATGAACTGGCAGCATACCGCTTTTTGGTGACAGAGCGCTGCGAAACACTGGAAGCATGCCGGAAACCGCTGCACCAGAGAGCGCAGAGCGACCGTAAAATCATCCACTACGCCAACTACCACCGGGAAAACATGATACAGCTGCTTTTTCATATACAGCGTGAAGAGCCTGAAAATATCTTTTTAAGGGCCAGGCTGGCGTTTGAGCAGATGACAGGTGAACCGTTTCGCATGAAACAGTTCAGCGAAATGCTGAAAAAGAGCAGAAGTAGCTAGTGCTGTCGGGAAAAATCGACAAAATCGTTCTGCTCTTCGCTGCCGCGGTGATGTCTGTCTCTTTCTATCTCATCTATGCGATGTACCGCTCCAATGCCAGAGAGGAGACGGTGCATTCACTGGAAAATGCGCTGCTTTTGACACGAAACATGCTCGATGAAGAGCAGCAGCATGCGCTTTCGCTCTCTTTGCTCTTTTCAGAGGATCAGACATTTCTGGATGCCTTTTACCGGCATGACAGGAAAAAGAGTTTCGATATCATTCAGGAAAAACTCTCGAGCCTGAAAAAGTTTCAGGGGTACACCTTCGAGGTGCAGGTGCATGACCAAAATCTGCATACCTATCTGCGCAGCTGGGACTTCTCCATCAAAGGCGTACCGCTTGCTTCGTTTCGCGAAGGGCTGGTACTGGTCAAAGCGCGTAAAAGACCGCTGGTCTCCATCGAAGTGGGTAAGCGGCTCAATATCAAAGCGATCTCACCCATCCTGAAAAATGGTATCTTTCAGGGTTCCATCGAAGTGATTGAAGGGTTTGAACACATGCGTGAGAAACTTGCCGAACAGGGGTATGCGCTCTTTGTTCTGCTGGAGAGAAAGTATCTCTCTGTTGCGACGACACTGAAGGGCCACCCTCCGGTGGGTGATCGGTTTGTGCTGGTCAATCAATACTGCGACCGGGATGCGTTTGAGCGTCTCAAAAGTGCCGGAACCCTGAATCTCGGCAGTTACGGCTATTTTACAGGGGGCGGGTATGCATTCGGCTATTTTGAGATCAAAAATTTTCACAATGAACGGCTTGGGTATTGTATGGTGGCCCTGCAGAAAAGCGGCGCGGCAGGGATGAAAGCTTTATCCCATGCGCAAAGCGGCAGAACCGAGATCAGCGATACGGGGGTGATCATACGATGAGAATTCTGCTGCTGGAAGATGAGATCGACTACAAAGAGACGATGCATGAGTACCTGGAATCTCTGGGATATCGAGTGGAGAGTTTCGAGAATGGCGACGAGGCGCTCGATGCGATCCATTTTAAGAGTTATCAACTGTTGCTGCTGGATATCCGTGTACCGGGTACCGACGGCTATGAGATCGTCCGGGCGATCCGGGAAGCGGGAGATGAAACCCCGGTGATTTTCATCACATCTCTGACCGATATAGACAATCTGAGCATCGGGTATGAGCTGGGTTGCAATGATTACATTCGCAAGCCTTTTGCCGCCAGAGAGTTGAAGTATCGTGTGGAACAGGTGCTGAAGCAGTGCTATTTTCATGCATCTGTGGATGAAGTGGATCTGGGAAGGGGGTTTCGATACCGGCTTAAAACAGGCCAGCTCATCTCAGGAGAAACCCCCGTACGGTTTACACCCAAAGAGCAGATGGTGTGGGATTATCTGATGACGAAGATGGGGGAGTTTGTGCCGACCCGGCAGCTGTGGGAAGATGTCTGGGAGTGCAAGATGGTCACGGAATCGGACATACGCATGTGCATCAAAAAGATCCGGGACAAAACCTGCAGCGATCTGATCGTCAGCCAGAAGGGGCGGGGATACAAAATTGATCGAAAAGGATAAACGCTATATCTATACGCTGGCATTTTTCTACTCGATGGTGATCATACTGGTCGTGAGCATCCCGGCCCTCTTTTACATCGAAGTGGAGAAGAAGAGTTACCGGCAGAACCGGATGCAGATGCTCGAACACTATGCGTATGGTGTACAGAAGCGTATCTACGATTTTTCCCGGACCAAAGAGCATATTTTTGATTTTCCACGTTCTCTCTTTTATCAGGCGGCACTCTATGACGGTTCCGGCAGGCGTATCTTCGCAACAGATGCCGGTATGGGAGAGTCTCCTGATGAAGCGCACTCCATATTTAAAAAGATTCCGCTCAACACCAACCGGCTCGGCGCTGCATATCTGCTGGTTTCGCAACCCTTTTCATACAGAGATATCTATACCAAAGCGTTTATCGCGGCACTCTTTCTGGGGGCGGTCATCTTTCTGATGACACTCTTTTTTATACAGATCAGCATGCGTCCGCTCGAACAGTTCAACCGCTACCTGCAGACATTTTTCAACGATGCGATGCATGAACTCAAGACACCGCTGGGTGTCATGCAGCTCAATCTCGAAACCCTCAGGGAGAAAGAGGAGAGCAGGGTGCTCAGACGGCTCTACAACAGTATGCAGAGCATGATCCTGATTTACGAAGATATCGAATACCACATCAAACACACCCATGTCGACTACAAACCCGAAAAGATCGACGCTTCCTATTTTCTGCGCACCCGTGTCGAAGTTTTCCGTGATCTGGCGCAGGCGAAGGAGATAGTGATCGAAGAGGATATCTGCGAAAACATGACCCTCATGCTTAACCGTATCGAATTGCAGCGTATCATCGACAATACCCTCTCCAACGCGATCAAATACAGTGAAAAGAGACGCAGGATTTTTGTCAGACTCTTTCATGAAGAGGGGAAAAGCGTGCTGCTCATCCGGGATCAGGGTGTGGGGATCAAAGATACGAAAAAGATTTTTGAGCGATACCGCCGCGAAGATACGGTCAAGGGCGGGTTTGGGATCGGGCTGAGTATCGTCAAACATATCTGTGATAAAAACCATATCGCTATCGCCGTAACGACATCACCGCAGAAAGGGAGCACCTTTACTTACACATTTCCACCGCATACGTAAAATAATAGTGACGCAAAAGTGACGCAGTAAGTGTTATCATTTTCTATACCAAAAAAAGGAGATGGTTATGAAAATGAGAAACATCGGTCAGTCACTGGCCGCTACGGCGCTGCTTGCTCTTTGCGGAGTGCAACTTTCGGCTGCAGAGATACCTGCTGCCGCACCCAAAGCGTACCCTGAGGGGGAACTCGGGCGTATGGTCAAACTCGGTGAGGCGATCATGAACGAAACAGACACCCACCCGCTGACCAAAGAGTATGTCGGCAACAAGCTCAAATGTAAAAACTGCCACTTGCAGGGAAGCGACGGCAAACCGGGTACAGCGCCGGGTATCGCGACCTGGATCGGAACGGCAACCGCATTTCCCGCCTACTCAAAAAGGGAAAAATCCGTACAGACACTGCAGGATCGTTCCAACAACTGCTTTATGCGCAGTATGAACGGTAAAAGGATTCCTGTAGATTCGGAAGCTTCTGTCGCGATGGCGACCTATATCACCTGGCTTTCCACAGGCATGCCGATCAAGCAAAACACCAAAATGCCCTGCAGCCCGATGAATTCCGACCGCTGGATGGGCGGTGCCAAACATTTTGCCAGGATTCAGAAAAAAGCGACGCATGCCAATTACGTCAACGGGCATAAACTCTATGAGGCCAAATGTGCCTCCTGTCACGGCAAAAACGGCGAAGGCATGGGCACGTTCCCGCCGCTCTGGGGCAAAGACAAAAGCGGTCAATGGCTCGCGTACAACACCGGTGCGGGCATGAGTAAACTCAACAAAGGGGCTGCATGGGTGAAATCGAACATGCCGCTCGGTCAGGGCGGAACACTCAGTGACCAGGAGTCGGCAGACATCATGCTCTATGTCGATGCACAGCCCAGAGCCTCCTTCGATCTGCAAAAACGGCTGCCTCCAAAATGCGAGATGGGTATCTACAACTCCAAAGTATTGAAAGAGAAACACTCCGTACGCAGCAACTTCAAGCAGTTCGGTCTCGATGTGGATAAAATCCGCGGCGATCACAAAATAAAATAGGGAGGGTATCATGCATCAAAGAAAAAGAGAGAAAATTGTTTTATCCCTGGCGGCGGCATCGATGCTCTCGCTCTCGCTTCAGGCGGCGGACTGGCTCTCCATCGCCGGTACCGAGCCGACATTTGTCAAAAAGGGGGGAGAGAAAGTTCTCAATACCAACACAAAACCGCGATTCTGGGGATTTATTCAGGTAGGATACCAAAAGGATTACGGCGATATACTGGTCCCTGCTTCCGGTCCGAAAGCCGGTCTCAATCTGACGCCGTTTGCCATGCTTCCTCCGGATCTGAATTCCCAGGCGGGGTTTGAAGTCAATCGTGCCAGACTGGCGGTACGCGGAATGATCGATAAAGCCAATACTATAAACTACTTTTTCATGACGGAATTCGGTGAAGACGGTATCACCGCGCCGGCCGGGCATCCGAGCGGCAACTATCTCACCGACGCATCGATCACCTACAGGGGGCTTCCCTATGTCAATGTGCGTCTGGGCCAGTTCAAATACCCGGGCAGTGAAGAGGGGATGCGTGCCGTTTTCGCCTCGGAATATCGCAACTTCTCGACCGCCGGTGCACAACTCCTGCTGGAACGCTTTTTGCCGAACAATGCCAGAGAGGTGGCGCCCGGTATCTTTCAGGCGGCGCCGAAGCAGTCTGTCGCAGCCTATCGCGATCGCGGTGTGGAACTCTTTCACACCGAAAAGATTCAGCCCGATATCAAGCTCTCCGTCGCCGGTATGGTGGGTACGGGAACGGGACTCAGCTCATCCAATGCATCCGGGCAGTTGACCTACTACGGCTATCTTGCAGGGGAGTATCTCTTTGGAGGCGGCAAAGCCTACTATACCCAGTCCCTCAAAGGGTTTGCATGGTACCAGAACGGTAAACGTCAGCTGCACAATACCAACTATACCAGAGAGCGTTACGGTGCGGGGTTTGACTACTTTCGCAACGGTCTGCGCGTAGGGGCGGAGTACATGAAAGCCAAAGGTATGATCTACAACGGCGCCAAAGATGTAGACCCCGATCCCTACGGTGTCAACTGGGAGTATCAGATCGCTGCCGACAAAAACAACGAAGCGGACGGCGGATATCTCAACGTGCAGTACTATGTCGTTCCGAAAAAATGGGAACTGCTTGCCCGGTATGATTATCTCAATCGTCTGACCAACTCCACAGCAGGTAAACGGGAGTTTAAAACGACGACTTTAGGGTTTTCCTACCACTTTAAAGGTCCTACCAGAATCGATGTGAACTACGCTTTGCGGGATGCGAAGGCTCCGGGTAACGCCAAAGCGCAGAAGGTACTGGACAATATGGGAAATCTTTTCTGTATGCAGGCGACACTGAAGTTTTAAAAGGGAGTTTTTTGCAGAGAGTGTGCGGGTTTACCCCGTACACTCTGAAAGAGGAAGGGACTATTTGTCTCTGATTCCGAGCGCTTTGATCACTTCCATATATCTTTCGTAATCTTTTTTTCTGAGATATCTCATGAGTCTTTTTCTCTGACCGACAAGTTTCAAAAGCCCCAGTCTTGAACTGTGATCTTTCTTGTTTGTTTTCAGATGCTCTGTCAGATAAGAGATTCTGTTTGAAAGGAGTGCGATCTGCACTTCCGGAGAACCTGTGTCGTTCTCACCTCTGCCGAATTGTTTGACTATTTCCGCTTTTTTAGCCGAATCCAAAGCCATAACGACCTCCTGATTGGTATTTTTTCAATCTCCAAAAAAGATTGATCGGGGATTATACCCGACCTAAACATAAAAGATCTTTAAAGCGGTTAGTTTAAGACACCCTCTTTATAGTGCCACTCCGCCTTCAGGTTTCCGTTTTCGAAATACTCCTTGCTCAGCCCGTTGAGTTTGCCGTTTTTGTAGTTGAGCTCGAACTTCTTTTTGCCGCTGGGATAGTAGAGGATACTCAGGCCCTCTTTGACCCCGTTTTTGTAGTGCCATTTGGCTTTGAGCCGGCCCTTTTCGTACTCTTTGACGGTACCGTTGAGTTGCTCGTTGTCATAGTTGAGTTCATATTTGAGCCGGCCGTTGACATACTTTCTGGTGATACCCTGCTGTTTGCCGTCGACGAAGTTGACCTCCGCCGTCTTGACACCCCGTTCGTCGTACTGGAGAGAGAGACCGTTGAGACGGTCATCTTTGTAACGCCACCTAGCTTTGAGGTTGCCGTTGGGATAGTACTCTTTGGTGATGCCGTTCTTTTTGCCGTTTTCGAAGTTGATCGCGAAGTGGACTTTGCCGTTTTCATAGTACTCTTTCGAGATTTCCGCATGCAGCAGGGT
>JANTHT010000036.1 GCA_024762235.1 Sulfurospirillum sp. | reverse complement strand
ACTTCTCTCAAACGGCTTCACGGCGGGTACCCCAAAATTTCGGGGAAATTTTGACCCTACCGCTGCAGATGTTGTTCGAGCAGCAAATTATTCAGAGGAATCAATAACACATTAAATAGAAAGGTGAAGCAAAATGAAAAAAACCGCATCCATATTACTGGCTGTTTTGGCGGCATCTGCACTGTATGCCGAAGACAATGCAACGCAAAAAACCGATGAGGTACTGCAGTTAAAAAAAGAGTTGCAATCTCTGAAGAAGAAATTTGCAGGCCTTCAGGAGCAGGTAGATACGGTACAACAACACGATGCCAAAGATAATGTGAAATTTACTGTGGATTTGCGTAACGATTACAATTATATCAAGTATGACTACGACAAATACAGTTTTAAAGGCAAAGACTGGTCGGGCACATCTGCCAAAAATGACGGGCTTTTTACCACACGTGTCTATCTCAATATGAAATCCTCACCGATACGTAAACTGACTTTTTCCGGACAGGTGGCGATGTATGCCATGTGGGGTGCACATCTCTATGATGAGGATACGACACTCAAAAGCTGGTCAGCATCTTCCAAACCGGGAGATACGCTCTTCAGGCTGAGGCAGGCATATTTTGTCTATTCCGATACTTTCAGCAATGGATTGCCTTATGCATTGAGTGTCGGTAGAAGACAGGCGACAGATGGCTTCCTGGCAAATTTCAGAGAAGGCAACGAAGAACCGGGCTCGCCGCTTGCGCATATCACCAATATGGAAGTTGACGGCGCGATGTTTAAACTTGATCTCGGAAAATATACCTTGCCCGGGGCTTATATAAAAACTGTCTATGGCCGTGCACACGCAGGCGGTATAGCGACGCTTTATGACAGAGTAGGATATAAACCTTATGCGCAGGAGAGTGGAGATATCAATGAAAACGTCGATTTCCTGGTCTTTCTGGGCAATATTTATGACAACGGTCAGTACAAGCTCATGTTTGAACATGCCACTATCTTCAATACCAAAGGCGCCAGAACAGGTATTGCACCGGGTGCCGACTTGCCGGATGGCGGTAAGAACAAATCGCTGGATGCCGGTACAGCTTATCTCGATGCACTCTCTTTCCAGCTCACGGGTATCGGTGACATGATCAACGATTTCCTTGACTCAACGACACTTTTCCTCTCTCTTGCCAGGACACAGTACTCTCCGGATGCGGGTCATGAGTTGCTCGGAAGCACCAGCGATGAAGATGGTTATTCTGTATGGACAGGTTTCTCTATCCCCGATATGATTACCGAAAAAGGCAAGGTCGGATTTGAGTATAACCATGGTTCAAGATACTGGACACCGATGACATGGGCGGAAGATAGTGTGCTGGGATCCAAACTGGCCGTGCGCGGTGACGCTTATGAAGGGTACTGGAATTTCCATCTCTTCGGCTTGAAAAATCTCACCGGACAACTCAGATATACCTATGAGCAGCATGATTATACGCCAAATATCAGATGCTCCGGATGGGTTGCACCTAAGCCGGTAGATATTCAGGCGCAAAATCTCCGGGCTTTTGTAAGATATCAGTATTAATCCGGGTCTGTTGCCGGAAGCTCCTTTGCATGAGGCGCTTCCGGGTTTTCAGCATCGAACGGAGTGTGTAGTAAAAATAATGAAAATCATAATTAATACAAAAAATTCACAATAAATTCACAATCATCATGTTATAATCAAACTGTATTTTAATATTAAGGAGTACTTATGAAAAAATTAGCAATCATTGCTTTAATCGGGTTGGGATTAGGTGCATCATCTCTCTCTGCAGATGCTGCCAAAGGTAAAAGAATATACCAAAAATTTATGAAAGAGGCTTGTGGTAAAACAGGTGGTGATGTATCCAATATGCATACACAAAAAGAGTGGAAAGAGCTGGAAGAGAGTGGAAAGTTCAAGGATGAACTGGAAAAAATCTGTCCTGCTGACAAAGATTTCCTCGAAGGTGCAAAATTCAAAAAACTTGAAAAACACCTTTTCGATTTTATGTATGAGTATGGTAAGGGAAGCGGTAACGTGCCATCTTGCTAAGCGATTCTCTTCTTCATAGATAATTTTAATTACAACATCTTGTCTCCAAAAATCGTCCCAAAAGATTTCGTCTCTCTTTTGGGACACTTCAAGTAAATCGTTACATCTCTTTCTCTGTCATTCGCTCTCTGACGAGCGGGACGAAGACAAATCCCGGAAACTCCATCGCTTCGACTTTGGTGTCGGAGATCTTTTTAAATCTGAAGATCGAGTTTTGGACCGGTATGACGAGAATGCCGCCGGTTTTTAGCTGCGTAAAGAGCTCTTCTGGAATCTCTTCGGCGCTGGCTGAGACAAGGATCCTGTCATACTGTTCACCCGGTTTACCCAGTTCTCTGCCCGCTTTTTCGATGCGGCAGTGCTCTCCCAGAGCGAGTTTCGCGAGGTTTTCCTGACCTCTTTTGACCAGTTCGTCGTGTCTCTCCAGTCCCAGTACGCTGCCTTCCTTTCCGACTATCTGGCACAGCAGAGCCGTCGTCCAGCCCGATCCGGAACCGATGTCGAGAATCTTCTCTCCCTTCTGCGGTTGCAGCTGTTCTAGCATGAATGCGACAGTAGAAGGCTGCGAGATGGTCTGATCCTTGCCGATCGGCAGCGGCCTGTCGATATACATGTGTTCTCTGAAACCTTCGGGGATGAAATTTTTTCTATCTATCTTTTCGAACGCTTCGATGATTTGCGGTGACTTGAGTGCACCCTTTTCGATCATCGAGGCGATCAGTTCTTTGTTGTTTTTCATGATCTACCTCCAAGGTAACCGTCAGGTGCCAGCGCGGTGGCCAGCATGACGGTGTTGATATCTAAATGTTCCTGCCATGTTTCGCTTTTCTGATTTGCCTCATCGCTCCAGAAAGCGATGATCTCTTCTCCCAGCGGCAGGAAATCGCTGAAAGGTTCGCGCAGTTTTTTCCCCATCTTTTGGGTCGCTTCGAGTCCGATAGCCAGTCCCAGTTCCCGAAAAGCGAGGCGGTAGGAGGCGGGATAGCTGAGGCTTTTGTCATGCTGGACGAAAGCCTGCAGACTCTGTAATGATGCGACGAGAAGCCGTTCGAGCATCTTGATCTCCAGATGCGGCAATCGGGTCAGAAACCAGGTATCGCTCAGCAATCCTCCGATACCGAGGGCGTCAGCCGTGGCAAGCGTCGTCGCGTCGATCATTTTCCTGAGTGACGCGATTTCACTGCTCAGATCCAGAGATTTGTCGTAGTCCGGATTTTTCTGTGCGACTTGCTGCAGTTTCATATAGGTGACCCATCCATCGAGTGCGTCATGCTGACCCATCGAACTGACGAGCGGTCTGTCCAGGTGGATGCTCATCTTCCAGTACATGAGTCTTTGCCCGCTGTTTGGTTCCAGATAGGTGAATTTGGCAAATGCCGTTTTCGCCAGTTCGATCGCCCAGCGGTTGTAGTGGTACTCTCCGGTCAGTTCCGTCATGCGGTTGAGTGCGTGCATCCACTTTGTCAGATAGTGGTAGTACTGCCCGTCACGTTCCCACTCCAGCTGCTCGTCAAACGGCTCGCCGGGGTTTCTTTCGGGCAGCGATTTGCCGATGCGAAGCCCTCCGGTCGTCGGATGCGCTTCCGCCTCTTTCTCCTCCAGTCCGCTGAGCCAACCGCTTTTTCCACTGTCATCACGCTCTTTGCCGAGCGTATGGTGCACCTGATCGACCAGCTTTTTGGCCAGGTCGAGGTAGCGGAGATCTTTTTGCGACTCGTAGAGCCCCAGAAAGTTGCAGACGGCAAACGCATCTGTCCAGAGATAGCGTTTGGGTGTGTTACCGCCGATCAGACCGGTACGCAGGGCAAAATCCTGCATGATCTGTTCGGCTTGCATGCTGTGATCTATCACCATGGTATCACTCCACGAACGCGGCACTCATGTATCCGACGACCTGCGACTCGTCACCGCTGGCGTCGGCACTGGTGCGGTAGTCGAGCAGGACCGGTTTGAGTCCGCGTTTTTTGGCGGTGATCAGCATCGCTTCGACACCGATCTTTCCGCATGCTTCACACCCCTGATGGAGCTCTGCCGGGTTCAGATCCGCGACCGCCTGCATGCAGACACTGTCGAGGCTGTTTGCCTTCTGTATGTCGTAGTAGTGGCTCAGATCGGTACTGATGACCACGACGGTATCGGGATCGTCCAGCAGGTAGTCGAGCACTTCCGCCAGTCTGGCGGGATCTTCGTCTCCGTAGACCAGCTCCACGACGCTGGCGTCTGGATCGTAACGCTTGATGAAGGGCATCTGCACTTCGGTACTGTGCTCGTGATGCGCTTCGGGCGCGAAGATGATGCCGAATTTCTCTTCGAGATCCCGGACCAGCGTTTTGTCTATCGGAAGATCTCCATAGGGTGTTTCGTAGCTGTCATAGTCGCTGACACTCGTTCCCTGCAGATAGACTCTGTGGCTAGGACCGATGACGACGACGCGTTTCGCATGGGTGTTGGCAAGCAGCCTGAAGGCGAAGTTCGCCGTGAAAGCGGAGTAGACATACCCCGCATGCGGTACGACAATCGCCCTCGGGCTGAGGTTCAGCACCGATTTGTCTTTCAGGTTTTCATCGAGTATCTTGTTGTAGTGCTCGATCATCTGTGTGATCTCTGTCGCCGAGTCGGGGTAGAATTGCCCCGCGACTGCATCTTTTCGTATAGTCATGTTCTCCTCCTTTTAAGCCGCAGCTTCTGTTTTGTTTTTGACAGGAATGTAGCTTCCTGATTCCCAGATACCCTCGATCGCACGGTTGCATTTGGGGCAGTGGCCCTCTTTCATCTTGTTGACGGTCACGGTGTATCCGGTACGGTCGATCAGCAACTCACCGCAGTCGGGGCAGAATGTATCTCCGTGTACGGGGACATTGCCCATATAGACATAGTAGAGACCCGCTTTTTTGGCGATATCACTGGCGCGCTTGAGTGTTTCGATACCGGTCCACTGATGGTCTTTCATCTTATAGTCGGGATGAAAGGCGCTCAGATGCCACGGTACATGGCGTCCCAGTTCGTTGGCGATAAAATCTGCCATCGCTTCGAGATCTTCGTTGCTGTCGTTTTCACCTTCGATCAGCAGTGTCGTCACTTCGACCCAGATACCCGCATCGACCATGCGTTTGAGTGTATCCTTGACCGCTTCGAGACCGCCTTTGAGTACCTTCTTGTAGTAGGCATCGTCCCAGCTTTTGAGGTCGATGTTGGCGGCATCGAGCCAGCTGGGCATATCTTCGATGATTTCGGGTGTTTCGAACCCGTTGCTGACGAAGATGTTTTTCAGACCCTTCTCCCTGGCGATGACGCCGATATCTTTGGCGTAGGGGTAGAAGATGGTCGGTTCGTTATAGGTATAGGCGATCGAACTGCTGCCGTTCTCGATAGCCAGCTGTACCATCCGCTCGGGACTCACTTCGATGCTCTCGTTGACTTTGGATGTCTGTGAGATATCCCAGTTCTGGCAGAAGGGGCATTTGAAGTTACACCCCACTGTACCGAACGAAAGCGCGGTCGTTCCCGGCAACAGGTGATAAAGCGGCTTCTTCTCCACCGGATCGACATTGAGGGCGATCGGGTGACCGTAGACGAGATTTTTCAGCTCGCCGTGTTCGTTTTTGTTGACACCGCAGACACCTACCTGACCCTCTTTGAGCTGGCAGTAGTGGCGGCACAGAAGGCAGGTGATCTTCTCCTTGCCTTCGACTCTTTTATAATATTGCATATTGACTCCTTTGACTGAGTTAACTTTATAGTACTTAACTCAAGATTACTCACACAATACCATAAATTTAAGGAAATGTCAAGGTGTTTTTGCTATAGGAGAAATTTATTATTCTCTTTTTCGAATACGGAGAAATGAGGCAAATCTGGGGATCCCTTTGCGGGTAAAGCCATGATAGCGAAATGTCACACGATCGCCGATTTTGGGCGGATTACGCCTTTGTTGCATGCTAAAGCCGGTGCCGAGCCGAAAAGTCGTACCGTCGTCCAGGCGGAGTGTGAGGCTTCCCATCTTGTGTTGCAATTTCCCTTTGCCGGGGTTGATCGCGATCACTTCCCCTTCCATATCGGGAGAGATCTTGGCTTTGAGAATGTGGCTGCTTCTGCCGCTGCACCAGGGGAGTGTCGGATCTTTGAGGATGAGTCCTTCGCCGCCCTGATCGACGATGCGTTGGAGATAGAGGTGCATATGCCCCGGGTTTTCGATGGGGATTTGCCGGATGATATGCACATGCGAAGCGGGATGTTTCGCGAACCACTGCTTCGCTTTTTCGAGACGGGCGAAAAAGTCGCCCTCTGCCTGCGGTACTTCGAAGAGGTGGTAGCCGATGGTGCGCCAGTCGTCGGAGGGTTTTTCGTCGAGTACGACCGACTGCACATGCGCAAACGCCCCGCGCCCGCTCCAGAGTTCGCCGTCGAGCGGGAAAGGCGGGAAGTTTCGGGTGAACCAGCGCGGTGCATGGATCGGGTTGCCGTTTTTGGTCAGAAGACGCCTGCCGTTCCAGTAACCGCGTATGCCGTCGAGTTTTTCACTCATGACCCAGCCGCTGATATTTTCATCACCAGTGTAGATTTCAGGTTTTTGCAGCGGAATCGCACGGGCAAAGAGTGTACACAGCAGTATGGGGAGGATCAGCAACGCTTTCATCGGAGAACCTTTCGGAAGATATGGTGTAGTATCGGACCCCTGCGTCGTGCCTTGAGTCTCAGTGCTTAGGGTGACGCACGATTTACAGTCAAAATTGTAATAGTTTGCGTTAAAATAGCTTATGAAGAAAAATCTTTCCACAAATGCCTTGCTTTTGATTCTCGTTTTGATCGTCGCATGCTGTGCGGCGAAGTGGTATTACGACTATAAAAAGAGTTTTTTCGATGAAGAGAAGGTGGTCTATGCGGTGAGTCCGGAGTATCTGAGCGCTTACAAGCGGCAGTGCCTCGAAGAGGGCGGTATCTCTTTCTGCGCCAAACGCATCTCTGATGACGACTATGTCGGAGCCAACCCCTACAGCGATACCCTCGATACCGCCAAATACCTCCTCACATGCAGAAAGAAAAAAGCTTCCAAATCAGAGCCGGAGTGCCTCACAGTTCCATAAAGAGCAAGCCGCCCATCACACCGAGACTCAGCAGATAGAAGAGTGCGAGCAGGAAGCCGAGCTTTCTGCCGCCCAGTACGAAGACGATCCCCAGTTTGACGACCGAGTTGACGGCACTCGCGATGACGATGCCGTAGATGGCGGCCTGCTGGGTGATCTTGGTGCCGGCGAGTTTGGAGAGGGAGAGGGTGATGGCATCGACATCGGTGACGCCCGAGAGTGCGGAGACGATGTAGACGCCGGCATCGCCGTAGCGCTCCTGAAAAAATCCGATCGAACCGAGGATCAGGCCGAAGAGCAGGCCCAGTTTCAGCGCTTCGGAGAGTTCGAGCGGATTGTTTCTGACCGAACTCTCTTCCACTTTGTGGCTGGCGGAAGTTTTGTAGAGATAGAAAACATAGAGCAGTCCCGTCGCCGCTGCGCCCAGATAGGGGAGTGCGAGTTGTCTGGCAAGTGCAAAGTTAAAGACCGACGCTTCGAAGAGTACCCGCAAATACATGAAAGTCGATGCGATCGCGATGCCTCCCGCATAGTTCTTCAGATAGTTCTGCCTGAGGGCAAAGAGTTTGGAGAGGGTGATCGAGACGGCGGTCGAAGAGACCAGCCCGCCGAAGATGCCGGTCAGGTAGACGCCGCGTTTTGTGCCGAGGATCTTGATCGCGACATATCCGACAAAGGAGATGCCCGCCACCAGTACGACCATCAACCATGTCTGGTAGGGATTGAAGACATTGAACGGGTCGATCGTTTTGTCCGGCAGCAGCGGGAGTATGACGAAGGTCATCGCCAAAAAGAGGATCGCTGCTTCGCTGTCTTCCGGGGCGACATGCTCCTCGAAGAGAACGAATTTGTTCTTGAACTCCAGCAGCATCACCATGATGACCGCCAGAAAGAGGGCATACTTCTGCAACCCCTCATAGACCATGACCCCCAGTACGAAAGTGATGAGTGCGGCGATCTCGCTTGTGGCGCCTTTGGCTTTTGAGTAGAAGATCTTGTAGATATAGGCGGTGATGACCAGCAGGCCGAAGACGAGCAGCATGACAGGGAGAAAGTGCGGCAGGGTTTTCCCCATCCATGCACTCAGAAATCCCAGCAGCGAGATGAGCGCGAAAGTACGCGTACCGGCAAACTCCCTGCGGTTGTTGCGCCGGTAGTAGATCTCCCGCTGCAAGCCTATGAGCAGCCCCAGCACGATGGCGATGCCGATATTTATGGCGATATCATAGGTCATGCGTTCTCCTTTTTCCTGTATCGGATATATTTGTAGAGTTCGGTGACGAGAAAGAGCGGCAGCGCGGCAGCGACGATCAAGCCCCACTCTCTGAGTCCCAGGGCAGTCGTATGGAGGGTCTCCTGCAGCCAGGGCAGATAGACGGCTGCTACCTGCAGGGAGACCGTGACGACAACTGCGAGCAGGACCCATTTGTTGGAGAACCAGCCTGTCGTGAGAGAGATCGGACCGCTCAGAGAACGGAAGTTGAAGACATTCATCTTTTCGAGGATGATGATTCCCGTAAAAGCGACGGTCTGCGCCAGCAGGGTGGCATTTGCCACGCCGCTCGTGAGATAGTGGTGGTAGAGCCAGAGCGTCGCAAAACCGATGTAACTTCCCAGAAAGAGGATCATCATGATGCCGTAACGGTCAAGGATAGGCTCCTCTTTGGCACGTGGCGGGCGCTGCATGATCCCTTTTTCCGCTTTCTCCAGTCCCAGCGCCACTGCGGTCATGCCGTCTGTGACGAGATTCATCCAGAGTATCTGGACCGGCAGGAGGATCAGCGGACCGCCGAGCAGAATGTTGACAAAGATCGCAATGATTTCCCCGGTGTTGGAGGAGAGGAGGTATCGGACAAATTTCTGAATGTTGTCGTACTGCCTGCGTCCCTCCCTGAGCGCTTTGATAATCGTGGCAAAGTTGTCGTCCAGCAGGACCATGTCTGAAGCGCTCTTGGCCACATCGGTCCCTTTCCGGCCCATCGCGATACCGATATCCGCCTGCTTCAGTGCGGGAGCGTCGTTGACCCCGTCTCCTGTCATAGCCACGACGTGATCGAGTTGCTGCAGGTTTTTGACGATGCGCAGTTTGTCGGCGGGCCTCGCTCTGGCGAAGAGGACTTCACCGCGCAGTTTCTCCCGCAGCGTGGCATCGTCCATCTTTTCGAGCTCCGATGCGGTCAGCGCTTCATCGACGAAAAGTCCCACTTCGGCTGCGATCGCTCTGGCAGTTTTGGGGTTGTCTCCGGTGATCATGATCACTTTGACGCCGGCACTTGCAGTCGCCTCTATCGCATCGGGTACCTCTTCGTGCGGCGGATCGATGATGCCGGCGATCCCCAGAAAGACCAGCTCTTTTTCGACACTCTCCGCGTCGAGTGAGATCTTTTCGGGGAGTTCGCGGTAAGCGAGTGCGAGGGTGCGCAGTCCCTTTTCGGCCATCCCTTCGTAGACGCGGGTGATTTTGGCTCTGTACGCCGCGTCGAGCGGACGGATCGTCTCCCCCTCCTGAATCTGCGTCGCACGTTCGAGGATCACTTCGGGTGCCCCCTTGACATAGGCGATCAGCTTGCCATCCTCTTCATAGACGACACTCATGCGCTTGCGTTCGGAGTTGAAGGAGAACTCACTGACCACTCTGACTTTGTCATCTTTGCTCATCCATGCTTTGTAGGCAGCGACGATCAGGGCCGCTTCGGTCGGTTCACCGATGATCTTCCAGCGGTCATGCTCTTTTTGCAGTGTGGCGTGGTTGCAGAGGAGGCCGGTTTTGAGAAAGAGCTGCAGCGGTTTGTCCTGTTTGTAGTCGTGACGTTTGCCGTTTCGCTCGAAGTGGCCGGCGGGATCGTACCCTGTGCCTGTGAGATGCAGCTTCTCGTGCGCAAGCCAGATCTCTTTGACCGTCATCTCGTTTTTGGTGATGGTGCCGGTCTTGTCGGTGCAGATGACCGTGGCGGCACCCAGCGTTTCGGCAGCCTGGAGGCGGCGCAGCAGCGCTTTCTGGCGTACCATCGCCTTGATGCCCAGCGCCAGTGTGATCGTCACGACGGCGGGCAGCCCCTCCGGCACGACGGCGACGGCGAGTGAGACACCGGTCAGAAACATCTCCATCAGATCCTTGCCGCTGAGCCAGCCTACCAGTGCGACGAGTATGGAGATGAGGACCGAGTAGAGACCCAGTTTTTTGCCCAGACGGGCGAGCTGTTTCTGCAGGTGGGTCGGTTTCTGTTCCACACTCTGGGTCATCGTCGCGATCTTGCCAAATTCGCTCTGCATGCCGGTGGCGACGACGATGCCTTTGCCCCAGCCGTTGACGACGGTCGTTCCCATCCATGCCATGTCGCTCTGCAGGGCGAGAGGCGATCTTTCCGGTACCGGATCGGTCGACTTGGAGACGGGTGCCGACTCTCCGGTCAGCGGCGATTCGTCGATCTTGAGGTTGCTCGCCACCAGCAGACGCAGATCCGCGGGAACGCGCTCTCCGATCTCCAGCATGACGATATCTCCGGGGACGATCTCTCCTGCGTCGATGACCTGCTCTTTGCCGTCACGGAGCACTTTGGCGTCGGGGTGGAGCATCTTTCTGAGGGCGTCGATCTCTTTCTGTGCTTTGTACTCCTGCACGAAACCGAGTATGCCGTTGAGTATGACGATGATGGCGATGGTGACCGCATCGGTGATCTCTCCGATCGCCGCTGAGATCGCGGCGGCTGCAACGAGTATCAGGATGAGCGTATCGGTGAACTGGCGCAGGAAGATCATCCAGGCCGGGGTGGAGGCGATTTTTCGCAGCTGGTTGGGGCCGTAGCGGGAGAGCCTCTTTCGGGCCTCTTCGCTGCTGAGTCCGCGCTGCATGTCGCTCTGGAGCTGCTTCACGACGGTGTCGGCAGACAGTGTGTACCAGAGAGATTTTCGGATTTTACCCGGCGCGGCATGTGTCTCCATGCCTTCGTGCATCGTTTTGCCGAAATAACGCACCAGCAGCGTAAAGAGCAGCGGAACAGTGAGTGCCGTAAAAGAGGAGGCTGCGACGAGGGCAGTGAAAAGGTGGGTATCGATGATATGCGCACTGAAGAGCAACTGTGCGACGATGATCTCGGTCGTGAGTCTGGCATCGAGGCCGATACCGGTGATGAACGCCTCCTTGAAAGTCATCTTCTTAAGCGGTACCATCAGCAGTGCACCGAAAAGTTTGCCCAGGGTCCCTGCCAGATAGAGTACGATCGCCAACAGAGGCTCTTTGAGAAATCCTGCAAGGTCTATGTTGAAACCGATCCAGAAGAAGAAGAGGATACCGAAGAAGCCGTAGCTGACATAGGTGATGATTTTCCTGACATTTTCTCCGGCGGGCCGGATGCGATCGAGTATGGGTTTGACGACGATGCCTGCGAAGATGGCACCGACGACCATACCGATTTCACTCTTTTCACTGAAGGCACCGAAGATAAAGAGAATCGCCAGAGAGAGGATCAGCAGAGAGACACTGTTTTTGGGGAGGATAGGGATAAAAACTCTCAGAAAGTAGCGGTACATGATCCATGAGAAGAGCAGGAAAGAGAGGACTCCGAAAACGAGTATCGTGATCTCGTCGCCACCGGTGACACCCCCTTCTCGCAATCCGATCCAGACAGAGACAAATGCGACCAGAAAGACTTCGATCACATCGTCCAGGACGCCAGCACCGATGATAAAGGTGCCGATCTTGGTTTTGATCATCCTGAATTCGTCGAGTATGGGGACGATGACCGCTTCGGCGGTGGGCATCCTTGTCATCCCGATGACGAAGGCGATGAGCCAGCCGTAGCCGAACCAGAGCATCGCCAGCATGCCGAATACAAAGGGAACGATCGTGTTGAGCACGGTCAGTGTGACGATATCTCCGCTCAGGCGGCGCATCTTCTCCACTTCGATCTGCATACCGATGTAGAAGAGCAGAAAGAGTACGCCAAGATCGGAGAGAAATTCGAAGATCGTATGGAAGGTCGCAGTTTTCAGAAGCGTTGCACCGGGGAAATAGTGCATGCCGATACCGATGAATAGCGCCGAGAGGATGACGGGAATGCGCGCCCGGGAGAGGAGTGCGCCTGTGACCAGGGTCAGCGCGAAGATGATGGAGAGGAAAAAGAGTACCTGTCCGAGTGTCGTCTCTTGCATCTGTATGCCTCCTTGCCGCTTCACTTCGATGAAACCATTATACCATTTCGGCTATTTGAGTCGTTTTGTATGCAAAAGGGAGTATAATAGATTTATATCAGATTTAGATCTACTGTAAGGATAGCACATGGACGCGATAGAAAAAGAGATTGCAAGCAGAAAAAACGAGATCAAAGCAGAGTTGCGGATGCTGTTCAATGCGAACAACCGTATCACGGAGTGGGATGTACCCGAAGCCAATGAAAAAGAGGCAGCGGAACTTTTGCTGAAAGTGATGCAGGAAGCGCTGGATGAACTCAAAGAGGAGATTCGTTCCAAGTAGAGAAAGCCATACCGCATCTGGCATAATTAGACTAAAGGAGCCGATATGCATTTTACAGAGGCACTGCTGCGGGGCATCGCAGATACACTGAGCTGGCGGGTTATCCGCAGTGCACTCATGACAGGGATACCGCTGGCGATTTTGTGGCTTGGGATCGGCTATCTGCTCTGGCAGCCGGTGACGGATGTGACAGCTGCGGTGATAGGATGGGTTCCCTTTTCGATTTTGAAGGCGAACGGTGCCTTTTTGCTGGCCGGCTTTGTCTGGTTTACCGCGGTGCTGGTCACTTTCGCGCTGATCGTCGCGCTCTTTCATGTACCGATCATGAAGTTCGTGCCCGAAGAGAGATTTGAGCACTTTTCGATGCTGCTGTTGCTTCTGATCTCACTGGCGTGGACGCTTTTTATCTTTTTGAATTGGGACTTCGTCTATGGTGAAGTGATGAAGGTGTTGACCTGGTTTCCGTTTCAGACACTGCAGGAAGGGGTGGCGCTCATGCTGGGTGCGCTCTTTTTCTATAACCTTTTTATCGTTTCGATGGCACTGGTCGTACTGCTCTACCACAAGCCCTTTCTGCATGCTTTGCAAAAAGATGACTATCCCGCTGCAACGCTGGCACAGGAGTATAAGGGGAGACATTTTCTACCGATCGCACTGCGCGATGCCGTGATGTTTCTGATACTGCTGATACTGTTTTTCCCGCTCTTTTTCGTTCCTTTCATCAACATCCTCATCCAGGTTTTCTTCTGGGCGTGGCTGATTAAAGACTCCTATTTTCAGGCAGCTGCATCACTCTATGCGAGCGATGAAGAGATCAAAATGCTCAAAAAGCATCAGTTGGTACTGTGGGGTATCGCCTTTGTCACTTCGATGCTCAATATTTTGCCCGTTGTGAACATACTGGCACCATTTTTCGCGTTGATTGTCTACTTTCACTGGACGATGCTCAACCGTCCCCATCTGCCGGTGCCCGTGACGACACCCGAAGCCGCGGAGTAATCCGCGACGCAGGGCGTTTTAGCGTCCGTAGAGGGACATGATGGAAGCTTCGGCGAGTGTGTGCTGCTGGATCAGGGGGACCACCTGTGTGTAATCCATGTCCGGTGTGACAGGAAGGTGCTCCGTGTCGAGCGCGTAGACAGTGAAGATGTAGCGATGGGGTTTGTCACCCTTCGGCGGGCAGGGGCCTCCGAAAGCTGCTTCACCATAGTCGTTTTTGGTTTCGACCGCACCTTCGGGCAGTGCTTTTGCCGCTGAAGCGTTTTGCGGCAGATGTGTCACCGAAGCGGGAATGTTCACAAGGATCCAGTGCCACCAGCCGTGATCGGTCGGTGCATCGGGATCGAAAACGGTCACAGCGAAACTTTTAGTCCCTTTGGGGGCGTTACTCCAGTGGAGTTCGGGAGAGCGGTTTTCACCGTTGCAGCCAAAACCCTGATACTCTTCCGCTTTGGTCAGTTCCGGTTTGAGTGTGTCGCTGCCCAGACTGAATTTACTGTCGGCAGAGAGCATCGAACCCATCATCATGAATGCGAGCAATAGTTTCATAATCTCCTCCTTGATGTTTTATATCTTTATTTTACCATATTTTCAGAGTCTTGAATGTCCGCTAGGTTACAATAGCGTCACGGAGGATGCGCCCATGTACTATCTTTTCCTGATGGAGTTGCTGTTTGTTTTATTTGCACTCTGGCTTACCTGGCTGGGCTGGGGTTATTTTCGGCGTATGCGCCTCTGGAAGGAGATTCAGGCGACGCCCTTTCCGCCTGAGTATGAAGCGATACTGCAGAAGATACCCCACTACCGCCTGCTGCCCGACGAACTGAAGCGCAAACTGCATGATTCGATCCGCTTTTTTATGGCGACCAAAGAGTTTCGCGGAGTGGAGATGGCAGTGACGGACGAAGTGCGGGTGACGATCGCTTTCTATGCCTGTCTGGCGCAGCTGGGGCGTCAG
>JANTHT010000035.1 GCA_024762235.1 Sulfurospirillum sp. | reverse complement strand
TTGATCAACTCGTACGCTTTATATCCCAGTATACGTCTCTTATCTTTTTTGATACGTCCTGACTGTTGCTGTTCTTTCGCTTTTTTCTGACGTTTTTTCCCCGCATTGGCAGCCACACCCTTCTTGTCTCCCCTTTTTTTCTGAAATGCGGGAGGTTTGCGCTCTTTAAGGCTCTTTTTACCCAATATCACCGTAAGATTGTGTACTATCGCCTCATCATATCCGAGTTGCAGTGCATGGCGATACGCTACGGCCGCCTCTTCATACTTCTGCCTGCGTGTATATGCGTTTCCCAGCAGGAAGAGGATGCGCTGTTTCAGAGAGGGGTCGGTGGTGTGAAGCTTCTCGAGGATAGCGATGCTGTCACGATATTTCCCCTGCCTGTAGCGTGCCAGTGCCCTGTCAAACTCCGATGCGATCGTTTTATGAGACAGGCGTTCCAACGCCGTCGCCGTTGTGCCGTAATCTTGTTGTTGCCATGCACTCTGCGCTTTTTGGATGTAGTACCAGTCGAGCATGAAAGCATCGCTGTTTTGCGCGATAAACGGCAGCAGCAGCCAGATTTTTCGGGGTATCTCGACAAAATGAAAAAGAAAGAGCAGCAGTGCCGCCAGCAAAGGGATCCAGAAAAGTTCCTTATATCCTGCCTCACTCTGGCTGAAACGTGATTTCTGCGCGATCTCATCCAGCGCTTCCAGCACTGCATGGGCCGTCTCGTCAGGCGTCGTGAAGGGAACGAAGAGGCCTCCGCTCAGGGAAGCGAGTTTGGGCAGCATCGGATTGAGACGACTGACGACAAGCGCCCCCTCCTCATTTTTGAGTGTCTTGCCGAAACTGTCCCTGAGCATCGCACCATGACGCGAAGCGACACCGACAACAATGATTTTGATGCCCGCTTTTTTCGCGATCTCCGCCAGTGCCGCGGCATCCCGCTCTTCTCCGCCGTCTGTGAAGAGAATCAAATTGGTGACCGGTATCTTCTGCTTTGCCAGATAGCGCAGCAGCTTTTCGATCGATGTCCCTTTGGTCAGGATATTTTCCGCTTCGACGGCATCGATCGCTTCGGCCAGCAGTCTGGTATCTGACGTATAGGGAGAGAGAATCAGGGGATTGGTCGTGAAGCCGAAGAGCGCATACCGGTTCTGCGGACTTTCGGAGATCACTTTTTTGATCGCCCTTTTGGCAGCTTCGAGACGGGAAGGCACGATATCCCCCGCACGCATCGACCAGGAGAGATCGAGTGCAATCACAGCTTCGGTCGCCTCCATCTTCTTCTCGTGTGCTGTTTTGAAAACAACCGGTCGAGACAGTGCGACTATCATCAGTGCCAGTACCAGCGGTAAACGCTTTTGCGACGGTTGCAGGCGGTAGAGATAGAGCGCGGCGAGAAGCAGTATCAGCACCTTCGGATAGAGCAGTGTCATGCAGCTCGTACCCGTTTGTAGTGATACCAGGAGAGCAGCACTATCGCCAGAAAGAGGGGATAGAGGAAGAGCGGCCTAGGGTTGCGGTAGTGGTGTGAACGCAGCGGCGATGGAAGAAGGCCGTCGATCGTCGCGTAGACTTTTTTGAGATCGGCGATATCCGATGCGCCGAACATCTTGCCCCCGCTCTCCGATGCGATCCGTTTCAGAAGCGCGGCATCGTACGATTTGGCATCTCCCAGACCGATCGAGTAGATTTTGATCCCCTCTTTTTTGGCCGTCTCGACAGCCGCCTTGACCGAAACCGTACCGCTGTTGTTTTTGCCGTCGGTCACCAGTACAATAATCTTCTCTTTCGCTTTGCTTCTTTTGAGCATACGCACACTCTGGGCGATCGCATCGCCGATGGCGGTGTTTTTACCGGCGATCTCCACCTCCAGCAGGTCGAGCAGCGTACGCACCCCTTCCGTATCGTAACTGATCGGTGACGCGGCAAAGGCAAATGTTCCGAAAGCAACGATCCCGATATTGTCTCCGGAACGTTTGCGTATGAAATCTCCCGCGACGCGCTGCAGGAGTGTGAACTTGCTCTCACTCCCCTTCGCAAAACCGCTTTCGCGCATCGAACCGCTCGTATCGAGTGCCAGTACGATCGCTACGCCCTCTCTGTGAGAGGGAAACTTCGCACTGTATGCGACCGGAGCCGCCAGCGCGACGACACCAAGTGCAAAGATGACAATCCTGTAGAGCAGTGCACTATGCAGCAGACGGCTTCTTCTGGGGATCCAGACCAGTTTCGGTAAAAATCGTCCGGTCACCTTGCGACGACAGTAGTAAAAGCATGGAAGCAGCAACAGCAGCAACAGCAGGAATGGATTTTCAAATGTAACATGCATTGTGCTATTATACCATTAAAAGCACTTTCATTCAACCCAAACTATAAGGAAAATCTATCATGAGAAAGATACTGGCGATATTCGTCCTATTACTGATTCTGATACAGCTCATCCGTCCGGAGCGCACCAATCCAACCACAGAGCCGAAAGAGACTCTCCACGCCGATCCCGACGTCATGAAGATTCTCAAACGCAGCTGCTACGACTGCCACTCCAACGAAACGAAGTGGCCCTGGTACAGCAACATCGCACCGCTCTCCTGGAGCATTATCAGTCATGTCAACGATGGGCGCAAAGCACTCAACTTCTCCCATTATGTAACGATCGACCCAAAGATCAAAGAGAAGCGTCTCAAACGGCTTATCAAAACGACGCGAAACGGCATGATGCCCCTCCCCTCTTATCTCTGGATCCACAAAGATGCCCTCGTGAGCAGCGCAGAGAAAGAGCGACTCGAAAAGTGGGCAAACAGCGAACTGAAAAAGTTACACTCCGAGAAATGATCTGATCAGGGGGATTTTGGTTTCGAAGTTTTCGAAACCATGACTGCCTCCCTCCTCGATCACCATCTCCGCCCCATCGAAACGCGTGGCTGCTTTACGATAATCGAGCACATCATCCCCCGTCTGCAGCAGAAGCAGAAAACGGTCGGCATCCACTTCGTCCATATGGTATCTCTTCAGGCTGTCAATATGCTTCTGTGTCCACTCATAGTCACTGAAATCGAAAAAACTGTGGTTGAGCCCCACATAGGATGCGAGCGTCTCGTACGGTTTGATCGAAGGATTGATCAACACCGCTTTGAGGGCATACTTTTCGGCCAGATATGTCGCATAAAACCCGCCGAGCGAACTGCCGACCAGGCCCGGTCTCTCTCCCCTGCCGACCAGACACCGTACCAGTTGTTCCAGCGTGTCGACCGCGAGTTCCGGGATCGGCGAGAGAGAGGGTGCAAGCACTTTCTCCCCCAGGCGCTCTCTGAGCATCGTCACTTTGACCCCCTGGCCGCTGCTGCCGAAACCATGGATATAGAGCAGCATATTGCTACCAAACTTTGAGTTCATGATAGAGACTGTCGCGTTCTACAGGCGTATAGCCGCTGTTTTTGATCAAGCTGACGAATGCATCGAGTTGCATACCGTGTGCACTGCCGGCACCTGCCGCGGAGTTGATCGACTCCCGCTCGATCGTACCGTCGAGGTCATCTGCACCGAACTCCTGCGACACGAGCGCCAGATTGACGGTCGATGTGACCCAGTAGGCTTTGATATGGGGGAAATTGTCGAGCATGATACGGCTGATCGCCATCGTTTTGAGAATCTCCTGCGAAGAGAGGAACTTTTCAACATTGAGAAAGTTGTTCTCCCTCTGATAGACCAGCGGGATAAAGCTGTTGAAGCCGCCCGTCTCATCCTGCAGGTCGCGCAAACGCAGCATATGGTCGATACGGTGCTGCTTCTCCTCAACATGTCCAAAGAGCATTGTCGCGTTGGATTCCCTCCCCCTTTGATGCCATCTGCGGTGGATATCGATCCACTGATCCGAAGTGACTTTCCCCTTGCAGATGTAATCGCGCACCTTCTCATCGAAGATCTCCGCACCGCCGCCCGGCATCGAGTCGACACCATAGTCGATCATGCGGTCGATCACTTCATCGTAACTGAGATCGTACGCTTCTGCCAGAAAGTTGATCTCTGCAGCGGTCAATGCCTTGATATGGATATGGGGAAAGGCCGCTTTGATTTTGGAAAAGATTTCCATATACCACTCCAGACCTGTGTTGGGGTTGTGCGCGGAGACGATATGGACCTCTTTCACACCCCTGCCGTCCGCCTCTTCGACGATTTTGAGGATCTCTTCATGCGACATCGTATACTGGTTGGGATTTTTGCGACTGGCACTGAATGCACAGAATTTACAGACATCTTTGCAGACGTTGGTGGGGTTGATGTGGCGGTTGATATTGAAAAAACTTTTGTTGCCCCACATACGGGTTCGGATCTCGTTGGCAAGTCTCCCAAGCGTGAAAAGGTCGAGATCGTAGAGACGCACACCCTCTTCAAATCCGAGTCTCTGACCCTTTTCGACTTTATCGATAATAGTTTTCATTGTAGCGCTTCTTTTTTAGCGCTATTGTACCAAAAGGCTATTTCATTTTGGCTATATAGGCATCTTTCTGAATTTTTCTGAGTTTTCTGAGTGCGCGCTTTGCCTGGATTACAGACGGGTAGGCACCGCTCATCACATAGGTAAGGCCCTTGTGTGCACTCTCCCTCAACAGATAGGAGACATGGGCACGTTCGAGTTTTTTGATCTGGGAGTGCAATCCCTTCTCTGTCTTATAGGCACCGAGAACGACATAGTAACCGCCACCCGCTTTTGCTGCTTTCTCCACCTTCCGGACCGAAGAGGAAGTTTTAGTAGCGGTGATCACCCTGCGATCTGTTTTCGCCGCCACCTTCCCGGGGGCTGCCTTTGAGGCTCTCTTTTTTTGGTAACTCTTTTGCACTTTTTTTGCAGATTTGACACGTTGCACAATCGGCTTTTTCCAGCCCGATAGATTATTGACCGCACCCGTATGCAGTACCGTATGCTCCTGCGGTTTGTCATGCAATCTCTGCGTGATGTATGTATCGTCGCATGTGGTCGCGTTGAGATGGTATAGCAGACCTGCCTGCAGGGTATAGTCCACATCGGTCGTATCTGTCTTGTAGAGCGCATTACCCTCTGCATAGAGGCTCAGCTCGGGGATAAAGTTGTAACGGAAACCGAGACCGCCGGAGAGGTAGAGTTGTGATACATCATATTTTTGACTGACTCCCGTCGTCAGATTTTGTACATATACATCTTTACTCAAATCTTCATAGCCGACGCCGAGCGTGATGTAGGGAACGGTATGGTACTGCTCTTCCCCGTCCACTTCGATCTGCATATAGTAGCGCTGTGCGTCGATCGTATCGCTGCTCTCTTTGATGTCGATACTCTCCATCCTGTCATATCCGACACTGAGACCGTAAAAAGGAGTCAGCATCACTGTCGTACGGATACCGTAGAGTGCATTATCCCGCATTTTGGAGTTGCTGTCGGCGTAATTCTTCCCGAAATGCATCCCGATATGGTAGGTAAATGGAGCTTCATCGGCATGCAGCTGACCGAATGTCGCCAGTATCAACATGAATATCGACATTTTTTTCATGATATATCCTCAACATAAATTTTAGATTCTATGCCTATATCGGATACGAAAAAAATATCTTTAATGATTTATGCAGTTTTTACAGAGTCGGCCCCGAGCTCTGCGGAGCCATTTTAATAAGGATTTTAGACCTGTGCCTTGAGACTTACGGAAACTTTTTGACGAACGCGCCTCTGGAGAGTCTTTTGAGGTATCGACGCGCTATACTGGCCTCTTTTCTGCTATGATAAGGTCCGACCAGAACCAGTGTCACATCTTTGCCCCCTCTTTTCGTGTTATAGGTGACATAAGGATACTTTTTACGTTCCAGTTTGCCGGTAAGTATCGCACCGTTACTCTTGAAGAGTGCCGCCATCTGCACATAGTAACCTTCCGGTATCGGCGTACCCGCGCCCTTTTTAGCCTCATTTTCGGTAACAATCGGTCCTTCGATTTCACAAGTCCGGGCGACAGGTATCTCTTCTGTGGCCTTTTTGGGGCTCTCCTCTACAACCGGCACCCGCTCTTCAACAACAACCTGCGGTTCATGCTGCATCTGTGTCACAGGCATCGGCTCGATCGACGGTGCACTCTTTTGGGCCTTGCACATTTTGGAGAACTCATCCAGTGTCAGTACCTTTTTGGCGCTGCATGTCGGTTTTTTCTCTTCCGGTGCACCCACGCGCATACCCAGCCCCACCGTTCCGATCAGGTCATTGTCTCCGTTTTCAAATTTATGCATCCCTTTCACTTCGGTCACAAGACTCAAATTCTTTTTGAGATCGAATTTTACACCTGCGCCCGCATTGGCGAAAGCCTGTGAGTCGTCGTCTGTCAGTTTGACCGTATTGCCATGCGTCCACTCATATCCTGCACCCGCCATGACATAGGGACGTACTCTGCCGCTGCGTTTCTCATAGATTGCGTTGAGACTCGCGCGCTCGATATCGGTATCCCCGCCTCCTATCGTCGGATTGTTCAGGGACGACTCACCGACAGCCTGGATCCCGATGTTCGGTGTGACATAGGCTGTACCGCGGATACCCATCAACACTTTGCTGTCATCGAGCGTCTTGTCATCATCTGCTATCTTCTTGCCGACTGTGGGCATAATCTCGAACTCTGTTCCAAAGAGAGAAGAGAGTGCTCCGATCGCGACGACACAGACCACCCCTTTTTGTAATAGATTCATTCCACACTCCTTTATGTTCCATAAATTTTTGTCGATTATAGGTAAAACGGAGTAACGATGCATTAAAAAATTTTAATCAGTTAACTGATATAATTTAAATTTAAACTAGTAAAAAGGCAAGATATTGAAACTTCAAATGGATATAGAGAAACTGTTGAGGGAAGAACGCTCCGACTTTGAGGTTTCGAAAACGATTAAAGAAGAGATACGCAACTACCTGGCATCGCTGCCGCTATTTTTCGAAAGTGATCAGGGAAAGCACTTTCTGGTAAGACATACCAAAAACATCGATCATATCATCACCAATGTCTACCGTTATATTGTACGCAAACAGTTTGGAGAGTACCTGCCGCTGATCAACTCTATCCCTGTCACAATCATCGCGATGGGTTCCTACGGACGTGAACAACTTGCCGTTTACTCCGACATCGATCTCCTGATTCTCTATAAAGAGATTCCGGGTTACAATCTGAACGAAGTGATCGGCCCTTTCCTCAATATACTCTGGGACAGCGGTATGAAGCTGGGGCACAGAGTGCATGCCATCGATACACTGATCGAAGATGCGGAGAAAGACCATACGATCAAAACGGCCCTTCTCGAATCACGTTTTGTCTATGGTTCGAGACAACTCTGGACAGAGTATGAACACCATCTCAAAAGAATCCGCACCCACGAACCGATCGCTTTTATCAGGGAGAAAATGGCGGAACGTGAAGCGACAGTCAAAAAATACCCCTTCAATATGCAACCCGATATCAAAAATGCACCCGGTGGTCTCAGGGATGCAAATCTCCTCTTCTGGATCGCAAAAGTACGTTTCAATGTTACCAAAATCAGAGAATTGCCCCAGCGCTATATCGATGATCACGAATACAGAGAGTTGATGCGTTCCCTCGAATTTCTCTTCAGGGTACGCTCGGCACTCCATCTCAGCGCCGGAGGCAAAAGCGATCAACTGGTACTTGAACTGATTCCTTCCGTCGCGGAATACCTCAAACTCTCACATATCAAGACAGTACAGAAAACATTCGAAGCGATGCACCATATCCAGGTAGTGAGTGCGATCGTCATAAAAAGAATCACCCATACGCTCTTTTTCGAACCGGAGCATATCCCGCTACTGCGTGCGTCACGCATCGCAAAAAACCACTATTTCTGCCACCATACCCACTACGGCTCGCTCTATGAAAAAGAGGCTCTACTCTACGACTTGATCGAAGAGTCACTCATCGAAGCCGACAACAGCCACACTTTCGATATCTCTTTTGTTTCGATGCTCAAATTTTCATCACGTAAAAAAATGCCGGGCAGCAGATGCATGTCACTTGTCAAATCGATCTTCTACAAAGAGAAAATCGCGACGCTCTTTCATGCACTCTACGATGCCGGCCATCTCTTCTATATCATCGAACCGCTGCGGAAAGTCGCCTATCTGCCACAGTTCGACGGGTACCATGTCCATCCGGTCGATCTCCATTCGATCGATACGCTCAAAGCCCTTGAAGATATCCGGGATCCTTTCGTACAGCAGATATACGATGGGCTCAACGACAGCGAGAAAGCGGTTCTCAGGATCAGTGCCTTTTTACATGACTGCGGCAAAGGCCGCAAAAGCGACCATAGTCGTCTGGGTGCCAATCTGGTCAAAAGGTATGCCCTCAGGCTCGGTTTCACCCCCAGTGAGTGCGAGATGATCTATACCCTCATCCTGCACCATGTCCTGATGAGCAATACCGCGCAGCGTGAAGATATCTACAACGAGAAGGTGATCTTCTCTTTTACAGCGAAGATACGTACACGTAGTATTCTGCAGATACTCTATGTACTCACCTATGCCGATATCAGTGCCGTATCGCCGACCGCTTACACCGCAAACAACGCGGGTCTCCTCAAAGCGCTCTATTACCATGCCTGTGATGCGCTCGAGAACAGATCCGTCTTGTCAGAAGCGGCCAGACGCAACACCAAAGAGGTGCAGCTTGTAAACAGTGCACGCTTCCGGGAGATGCCCAAAACATTGCAGAAGAAGATCCTCGGCATCGACTCCAATCTCTTCTTCCTCAGACATACCCCTGAAGAGATCATCGATATCGCGCTCTGGGCAGAGAGTCTCGAGAGTGACTATGCCTATCGCATCGACAACGATCCGTTTCTCTCCATCACGATCATACGTAAAAAGAGTGTCAATCTCGGCTATATCCTCTCGAAATTGAGTGCACTCAATCTGGCATCGATGGATCTCTTCAAACTCTTCGACGGAATCAAATATTTTCATATCGCTTTCGAAGAGAAGATTCCCGGGGAGGAGGTGCAATATGTCAGACAGATACTCGACGACACCCTTCTTTCCGATAAAAAACCGAAACTTCCGAAAGTGGAGATAGCGCCCTCCGAGATCACGATCGACTGCGAACACTCCAAAACCTATGCGAAGATGCAGGTGGTGACAAAAGATCAAAAAGGTTTGATGGCTAATATTATTACCGCTTTTGACGATATAGGCATAGATATCGCGAGCGCAAAGATTCAGACAATCAAAAAGAGGGCGAGAAACCTCTTTCTGATAGAGAAAGAGGGCCCCTTTTGCGAAAATCGTGAACGTCTCATAGCAAAATTGACCAATTCGGAAAAAGGATAGTAGATATGTGTGGAATAGTCGGATATATCGGTGATGAAAATATCAAAGAGGTGCTTATTGACGGGCTCAGGGAGCTTGAATACCGCGGTTATGACTCTGCCGGTATCGCAGTGCTCAATGGTGATGAAATCCACTCCTACAAAGCAGTCGGCAAACTTAAAAACCTCGAAGAGAAGACCAAAAGTTTCAACCCGCATGCATTCGGCATGGGCATCGGCCATACACGATGGGCCACACATGGCAAACCGACCGAGATCAACGCCCACCCCCACCTCGGTGCATTCAGTTATGTCGTGCACAACGGTATCATCGAAAACTATCAAGAGATTAAGAAGGAGTTGCAACAGGATGGTATCACTTTTCTGAGCCAGACCGATACCGAAGTGATCGTACATCTTTTCGAGAAAAATTACAAAACGATCGGTGATCCTCTCAAAGCGTTCGAAGCGACTATTCAGAAACTAGAAGGCGCGTTTGCTGTGCTGCTGATCACCAAAGTCGACCCCGACCGCATCTACTTCGCCAAATACGGCTCTCCCATGATCGTCGGAAACAACGAAAAGGGGGAGATTTTCTTCGGTTCAAGCGATGCCGCTTTGCTGGGTAAAGCGACAGAAGTGGTCTATCTCGACGACGGTGACTACGGTTACACCTCCAAAGAGGAGGGGATCGTTCTGCTCCATGACGGGAAGCCCAAAGCGCTCCATAAAAAAGCGCTGACAGGCGACAAAGTATCGGCGCAGAAAGGGGGATTCCGCTTCTTCATGGAGAAAGAGATCTACGAACAGAGCGATGTACTCGTCGACACGATCCTCGGACGTGCGCTCGACCACGAGATCAACTTCGAAGAGCTGGATGCCGGTTTCTTCGACGGTATCGACCTGATCCAGATCTGTGCGTGCGGAACCAGCTACAACTCCGGTCTCGCATGCTCCTACCTCTTCGAGCGCCAGGCGAAAATCCGCACGCAGGTCGAAATCGCCAGTGAATTTCGCTACAAAGAGCCGCTTCTGGATCCCAAAACACTCTTTGTCGTCATCAGTCAGAGCGGTGAGACCGCCGATACCCTCGAAGCGCTCAAGATGGCCAAAGCAGCCGGTCTCAAAACCCTGGCGATCTGTAACGTCGACAACTCATCCATCGTCCGCGAAGCGGACTACACCCTGCTCACCCGTGCCGGTATCGAGAAAGGGGTCGCCTCGACCAAAGCCTTCGCGACACAGGTGATGGTGATGTGGATGTTATCGCTCTATCTCGCACAGCACAGAGAGACGATGAGCAAAGAGCAGATCGCAGCGGAGATCGAAGCGATGCGCCATATCCCTGCCGCCGTCAAAGTCGATCCGAAGCTGCACGAAAAGATGAAACGCCTCTCCAAACGCTACCTGCACGGACACGGTTTCTTCTTTATAGGGCGTGACCTCTTCTATCCGCTGGCACTCGAAGGCGCACTCAAACTCAAAGAGATCTCCTACCTGCATGCTGAGGGGTATCCGGCCGGAGAGATGAAACACGGTCCGATCGCACTGGCGGATGCCGAACTCTTTACCGTCGCACTGATGCCGCGTACCGTGCATTATGACAAAGTCAAATCCAATGTCGAAGAGCTCAGTGCCCGTGACGCGACGATTCTGGCGATCTCTCCGGAGCGTTTCGAACTCTGTGACGACTACGTCCACACATACCACAGTGACCATCCGATGAGCGAATTTTTCGAAATGATGGTCGTTACGCAACTGCTGGCACTCGAAGTTTCGGTACGTCTTGGCAACGATGTCGATATGCCCAGAAACCTGGCAAAGAGTGTCACCGTAGAGTAATCACAATTTCGCTACAATCGGGGGTATGAGATTTTTTGCCACCCTCGAATCGATCATCAACACATCACAGCCCGTAGAGAAGATCGCACGCTTTCACGATTTTTACCAAAACTATCAGCAGGGGCGCATCCTCTTCGAAGAAGCGCAGATGTTCAAAGATCTTCCGCATCCATCCTATGCAGCGATCTGCGACATCGTGCCTGCGACGACACTCCCGAAACGCACCTCCCTTTCGACTGCAAAAGGAAAAGCATGGCTGCTCCATTCGATCATGCATATCGAATACTCCGCGATCGATCTGGCACTCGAACATGCATGCCGCTTCACAGGCATGCCTGCCGAATACTACGATGACTGGCTGAAGGTGGCCGACGACGAGATCAGACACTTTCTGATGCTCGAAGAGATCCTCCAAAAGCTCGGATACCGTTACGGTAGTTTTCCGGTGCACGCTTTTCTCTTCGATGTTTCGCACAAATGTCGCGATCTGCTGACACGCATGGCGGTCGTCCCCCGCTACCTCGAAGCATCCGGACTAGATGCCAGCCCGCTCGTGATCGATAAACTGCGTCGTATCGATGATGAAGCGAGTCGCATGATGATCGCGGCACTGGAAGTGATTCTCGAAGAGGAAGTCGACCATGTGCAAAAAGGGGACAGGTGGTATCGATATGCCTGTGCGCAGGAGGGCGTCGATCCGTCGGACTATTTCGATATCGTGGAGAGCGTACTTCCCGGTGCCAGAAAGCCGAAAGCCTATGTCAATGTGGCATCCAGGAAAAGAGCGGGTTTCAGTTGTGACGAGATAGCTGTAATATCGTCACAACCCTGCGAAGAGTCATAACGTCCGTTCTACTCTCCGATAGTGCCGTACTTCCGGTCGCAGCTGATACATCTTTTCATATCTGCCGGTGGCAGTTTCTCTCCTGCCTGAAGCGGGTAGGTTTTGGCTGTCGGAATCGCGTCACAGGGCGTCAACTTCTTTTTAACCACTTTTTTGGGTTTGGGTCTGACCACTTTTTTCTTTTTACAACAGACAAGTTGCGCACTGTCGTTGGTATCGTCGACGATCACCCATTCGGCATGCAACAGACTCATACCAAAACCCACTAGCAGTAATGCCACAGAGATTTTCTGCAAACAGTTCTTCATTCTCCATCCTTTATAAAATGATTTTATCGAATATTCTAACAGAAAGTTGGAGATATTGCAAATAATTTACTTAAGATAGTGTGAAACTGAGAACTACTGCTTGATTCCAAGCAAACTATTAAGCATCGTATCGACAGTCGTGATGATTTTGGCACTCGCCTGGTAGGCGGTCTGATACTTCATCAGATTCATCAGCTCTTCATCCATATCGACACCGCTCGTCGCCTGCATCTGTTCTGTGACCGTTTTGGTCAGTATATCTGCCGCATCTTTGCTCTTTGTGGCACTTTGGGCATCTTCGGCCACGTCTGCGGCGGTATAGCGGTAGTACTCTTCGATCGTCTGCTCGGTTTTGGAACCGTCTGGATTGGAGAAAGAGAGTTTCTCATACTGCAGATTCACCATCTCCTGCGCCAGATCGGCGCTTCCTGCAATATGTGCCTTCGAAGTTGCAAGTGAAGCGGGATTGTTGGCGATATCACTTTTCAGTCGGATATCTTTGGCACTCTTTCCCTCGAAGAGTCTGTTGATCCCGGACCAGCCACCGAAATTGGTACCGTTGTCTTCGATAGCGATGGTGTATCCGGCATCGGAATCCTGTGGCGTGACAGAGAGTGACGGCGCGCCATCGGGAGGTACCGTCACGGTTGCAGTGAAGAGATCGTCCAGGTCATTGGTGCCGTCATTGTCACCGTTGTCATCGACATTGGTATTGATCTGTGATTTGATATCATCCAGTGTTGTATCCGGACCTATATTTATGGTGCGATGCAGCACGGCCTGACCCTGACTGTCGTAGAGTTTAAGGTCGAAACTCCCCTGATTGAGATCCGCCACTTCAGAGAGTTTCGTATCGGTACGGATGCCTTCGAGCGGTTCGCTCTCCAGTTTCGGCTGCGCTACGGATGCATAGATGTTGTTTACTTTCTGGACGAACTGATGTGCCATCGAATCGAGCTTGTCGATATAGTTTTGAATCTTCGAATCTGTCGCCTTGCCGGTATCCAGATCGTAACCGTCGCCCCTCAGTTTGATGATCGCGCCCACTTTACCGCCTCGCAGTTTGTCCGTAACATCCGTTTTTTGCTGATTGTGGTCGGTGTAGTAGACAGCGTTGTAGGGTGTCTCATCGTTTGCCGGTGCGATCTCCAGCGGATGGAACGTCACCCCGTCGACGATGTTGTGTCCGGCGATGTTGATATTGTAGGCATTGCCCGCATCGGTCTGCATCGCTTTGCCGTTGATATCGATATTGCCTTTATAGACGGAGATGTTGACCATCTTCGCCAGATCGAGCTCCAGTCTGTCCCGTTCGTCGCGCAGATCGTTTGCATGCTGATGGGGGACATTTTCGATTTTGTTGATCTGCTTGTTGAGTTCGACGATATGCTTCGCCAGATCGTTGATTTTGTCGATACCGTCCGTCAGTTCATCATTGAGACGATCCTGCACTTTGGTCAACCCCTGCCGCGTTTCGCGTATATCTCTTGAGAGGGTCTGCATCGCGTTGACACTTACCAGTTTGCTCGCATCGTCGTCCGGATATTGTGAAAGATCGCTCCAGCTGTTGAAGAACGCTTTCAGATCGTTCGCGATCCCTTTGCCATCCAGATCGGTGAAGAGGTCGGAGAGCTCTTTGAGATTGCTTTCGAGTGTTTCCGCATGTGAAAGCGAAGCGTTGGCACTTTTGTAGCGTCCATAGACAAATTCGTCATGCATGCGTACGATCTCTTCTACCCGCACACCCGTGCCGACTTCACCCGGCTGCTGATCCATCGGGTAGTTCGCCTTCTGCTCGACACGCTGCCGGCTGTATCCGGGCGTATTGACATTGGAGATGTTATGGGAAGTGGTGTTGATACCGCTCTGGGCGGTGGTCAGCCCGCTATATCCGATTCCAAGCGCGTCGAAGATTCCCATTATGCACGCACCTGTAAAAAAGCCGCCGGTTTGGGTGTCTCTTTACGATACCCCTCTTCCTGCATCGGCAAGATTGCCGAAACGAGAGAGTTGAAGAATTCACCGAGCGCCGCGACGATCGTCCCGTATCTCTGATTGGCGTCATGCAGCTTTGACAATCTCTCTCTGAAGCGTTCGAACGCATCGAAACTCTCATTGTCGAGTAGCTGCTCCAGCGGCAGACCGGGATTGTTCTGTGTCAGTGTCATCAGTCTCTGATTGAGACGCTCTTTCTCCATCTCGAATCGCTTCAACAGCGCCTCTTTTTCATGCTGGCACGCACCCACCTCTGCATGTCTGGCATTTTTGACCATCTCGATCTCATCATGCGTGATCACGATCAATCGCTCAAGATCGCTGTTCAATCGCTCGATTTGATCCATTATCTCTGCCTGCATCATATTCCCCTGACGATAGAGTAACTCTATACATTATTGAACCCTCTGAATAATTCACTTCTCTCAAACGGCTTCACGGCGGGTACCCCAAAATGTCGGAGAAATTTTGACCCTACCGCTGCAGATGTTGTTCGAGC